>NZ_DJAU01000043.1:0-10040 GCF_002429725.1 Lysinibacillus sp. UBA5994
CTGGCTCCACTCCAATCAACCATTCTGTAAAAGTGGCTTTTCCTTATCTTTCATACAGTCATTGTGAACAAAATAGCAAATGTATACTTCGAGAAAGGATAGACTCTTATTTTCAATGGGAGAAATGATGATTGACCACACCTCTCCATAAAATGAGTAGTGAACACCTTCAATTAAGCCTTCGCTAAAAAGGTAACATTTTTATGAGGTGGAGTGGATGGATACCTGACTTTCGTGGGATAGCTAGACAGACGATCCTCTGCATGGAGCGGTAATCCATTTTGACCTTTCACAAAAATTGTATGGATGGTTTTGTTTTTCAACACTCTGAGAGGAGCTGTCATTAATAGACAGCTCCTCTCTAATTTAATATTTAAATTTTTGAATGGCTTCATATAAACGTTTTGCCATTTCTGATAGTTTTTCAGTTTGATTGTTCATTACTGCTACCGTCTTCAACTGTTCCGCTGTTGCATCTGTTACCTCATGCACATAATCACTTGCCGCATGTGCAGTAGCTGCCATTTCTTCCATAGACGCGGAAACTTCCTCCGTATTGGCAGACATTTGTTCAGCTGAAGCATTCATTTCTTCGATTTGACCTGCTATTTCTCCTACTGCTTGAACCATTTCCTCGAAGCGTTCTCCCACTGCCTCAATAGAAGCTAAACCACGCTCAACATTATCTTCACCAAATTCAGCTGCTTTTACTACTTCTAATGTATAAGATTGAACTCTTTCAATAAGCACATTAATTTTAGTAGCTGATTCTGCTGTTTGCTCCGATAGCTTGCGAACTTCTTCTGCTACAACGGCAAAGCCTTTACCAGCATCTCCTGCCCGTGCTGCTTCTATAGAGGCATTCAATGCCAATAAATTTGTTTGATCGGAGATATCGGTAATCATTTTTGAAATTAAGCTAATTTCTTCTGACTCTTTTTCTAGCTTGTGAATAATTGATAGTTCATCTGTTGTGCCTTGCTGAATCTCATTCATACGTAAAACGGATTGTTGAACTGCATGATTGCTTTCACTAATTTTCTGGGAAATAAAATCTGTATTACAAGCAATTGTGGAGGCAACTTCAGCTACATTTTGTATCCCTATCGCCATTTGTTCCATTGCTGAGGCACTTTCCTCTGCCATCACAGTTTGGCTTTGTGCCCCTCGATCTACTTCACTTATTGCACCAGCAATTTGCTTTGAACGCTTTGTTACTCCATTTACATCTCCCATTAAATCACACGCAGCTTCATTCACTGCCGTTGCTTCTCGACTCACTTTGGCTATCATTTCCCGCATATTATCAGTCATGCGATCTAATGCACGTGCCATCGTTCCCATTTCATCAATACGTTTCAAATATTTTTCTGGAATTTCCTGTGTAAAGTCTCCTTCCGATAAGCCCTCACTAATGCGAAGTACATGTCGAAGTGGTCTACTAACAGAGCGAGAAATGGCAAATGAGATGCATAGCCCAAGTATTGAAACTATGATCGTAGTGACAATGAAGTTCGTCTTAAGCTTAGAAAGCCCTGAAAACATCTCATCTTCTAATGCGATAACCCCCATTTTCCAACCATTATCGAGGGTATGATAGCCCATTAGACTAGTTCCTGTATCTTCCGTTTCAAAAGAAAAATAACCGTTATCATTAGCAATCATTTCTTTAGCAGCCATTGCTCTGCCTGTCTTGATACCTGTTTCGTCTGCTTCCTTAATTGGATTGTATTGCTCCTTCACATACGAATGATTATTATGTCCAATAATTGTTCCGTTAGCATCTAACATAAATGCATAGCCACTGTTTCCAACCTTAATGCCTTCTACAATTTTAGATAGGTAATAGCCGTCAATACGTGCTAATAATAAAGCTTTTTCACCTGTCACTGTGTCAATTGGAGAAACGATTAAAATGACTGGTTCACCTGTTACACGACTAATCGTAATGTCAGACATGACAGACTTACCAGTAAAACCTTCTTTTACGTAATCACGATCCCCTAGATCAGCTGTTGTATCATCCAGATAATGGGCAACTCCATTAGCATTGATAATGCCAAAACCTAAGTAATTTTCATTACTGGCAAGACGTTTCGATAGATACTGCTTCTGCTTTTCAAAGTCCATGCTCCGAACTGCCTCTTGCTCTGCAATGGCTTCCACCTCCACTAGTGTTAATTGGAAGTGTTCTTCTATGTATTGGGACACATCCTCTGCTCTAGATACCAAATTAGATTCCACTTGCTCATTCACAGCTTTTGTACTATTTATCCAAGTAGATAGCCCAAGCGTGCCACATGTTACAAATACAAGAGCTATAATTGCAACAATTAATTTACCACCAATACCTTTTAACCACATTTCTCTTTTTCTCACTTCTTCCATTTTTAGCTATACAATCCGCATATTTTTGCATAACTTCAGAGTAAAGTCACTAAAAGTAGAAGTCAACAAAAGTTTTCCAATATGATTAATAAATGTATAATAATACCATTTACACTACCTTTATAGTGCTAACAATTTTCTACAAAATTTTCAATTCATAGATCCCTCTTGTCATTAAAAAGGAGAGTACACCATGCTAATAGAGGTAATTAAAACATTTTCCAACAAAAATTGATTATAATTCACATTTTTTGCTGATTATTAAAGATAGGATCCGTTTAACACATTTTGAGGGGAGGATTTCCATGAGTTCAGACAAAAATAATGTTTCTCGTCGAGACTTTTTAAAAACTACAGGTATTGCTGCTGGTACATTAGTCGGTGGTGGTTTAATTGGAGGATTAGTTGGTTACAACATCCATGGTAAAGGTACTTCTACTCTAGAGCATGGTGGTCATGAAACAACGAATGAGGCCACAGGCTCACCAAAAGCTAAGATGTTCTTCAGAAATGAAAAAGATTTTAGTATCTTATCAAAGGCCACGGAACGTATCTTCCCAGAGGACGATTTGGGACCAGGAGCTATTGGTTTAGACGTTCCCTATTTTATCGATCATCAACTTGCAGGAAATTATGGAAGTAACTCTAAAGAATATATGCAAGGTCCATTTGATGTTGGTGCCCCAACTCAAGGCTATCAGAGCCGTTTAACGCGAGCGGAAATTTTTAGACAGGGTATTCAAAAAATGGAGGATGAAGCACAAAAGCGTTATAAGAAAAGCTTTAACGATTTAGATGGCAAACAAATGGATGAAATATTAACTGCCTTCCAAAAAGGTGACATAGAAATGGTTGGTGTTACTTCCGCGTTCTTCTTTACATTATTACGAGCAGCTACATTAGAGGGAGCTTATTCTGACCCTATGTATGGAGGAAATCGCAATATGGATGGCTGGCGTATGAAGGGCTTCCCTGGTCACCAGATGGCTTATATTACACAAATAGAAGATGCCAAGTTCCAAAAAATTGAGCCTAATCCATTAGGCAACCACTAAGGGGGGATACAAAATGGCTAAAACATTACCGAGTGTAGACGTTGTAACAGTTGGTGTAGGTTGGACTGGCGGTATTGTCGCTGCTGAATGTGCTAAAGCTGGCTTAAAGGTAGTCGGTTTAGAGCGAGGTCAAAAGCGTGGGACTGAGGATTATTTAAATGTTCATGACGAATACCGTTATGCCATCCGATATGATTTAATGCAAAATCTTTCTAAAGAGACCGTAAGCTTTCGGAATGATCGCAATATGAAGGCATTACCAATGCGTCAGCTTGGCTCCTTCTTACTTGGAGAGGGTCTGGGTGGATCAGGAACACATTGGAATGGAATGACTTATCGATTTTTACCCTATGATTTTCAAATCAAGACATTAACAGATAAACGTTATGGACCAAATAAGCTTGGACCAGATTATCTGATTCAGGATTGGGGATTAACATATGATCAGCTTGAGCCCTATTTCGATAAGTTCGAGAAAACAGCTGGTATTTCGGGTGATGATAAAAATAAATTTAGTGGAAAGCGTTCGAATCCCTATCCAACACCGCCTATGAAAAAAACGCCTATGCTTGCACAATTCGAAAAAGCTGCAACAAACCTGAAGCTAACACCTTATATGGTTCCATCAGCTAATGTATCAGAGGTTTATAAAAATCCAGATGGCGAAACAATCAACGCTTGCCAATATTGTGGTTTTTGTGAACGCTTTGGATGCGAATATGGTGCAAAGTCGTCCGCAGAAATTACTGTTGTCCCTACAGCCCTGAAGACAGGAAATTTTGATTTACGCTTTAATTCCAATGTTGTTGAAATTTTAAAGCAGGGTAACAAGGCTACAGGTGTAAGGTATATCGATACTGTTTCGGGGGAAGAATTCATTCAGCCAGCTAATGCTGTTGTTTTAACTAGTTATGTCTTTAATAATGCCAAGCTATTAATGGTCTCTGACATTGGTGAAAGATATGACCCTACTACTGGCAAAGGAACACTTGGCAGAAACTATTGCTATCAAATTTTGCCTGGTGCTGCTGGGTTCTTCGAGGAACAATACAATACATTTATGGGTGCAGGTTCGTTAGGCATGTGTATAGACGATTACAATGGGGATAATTTTGACCATAGTGATTTAGATTTTATTCACGGAGGTAATATTGCACTTACACAGACAGGTACGCGACCAATCGGCTCAAATCCAACTCCGCCTGATACGCCTACTTGGGGACCAGAATTTAAAAAGCAATCTATTTATTACTATACACGTTCATTTGGGATTGGTGCGCAAGGAGCATCTATGCCACATAAGGAAAACTATATATCACTGGACCCTACCTATAAGGATGCTTACGGGCTGCCATTAACTCAGTTAACATACAATTTTACTGATCAGGATCGAGCTCTTCATAAATATATCTCTGCACGTGCAGCTGACATTATGAAGGAAATGGGTGCAAAAACTATTGTCCCTAACGCGGAAATTACCGATTACAATATCGTACCTTACCAAACAACGCATAATACAGGTGGTACGGTGATGAGCTTAACACCAGAGCAAGGGGTTGTGAATAATTACTTACAGCACTGGGATGTTGATAACCTTTTCGCAGTAAGTGCAGGCAACTTTGCACACAATAGTGGTTATAATCCAACAGGCACATTAGGGGCACTTGCCTACCGTTGTGCTGAGGGAGTCATCAAATACAGTCAATCAGGTGGTTCATTAGTATAAATAAATCATTCTAAAGGAGGCAAGACTTATGGGAGGTCTAGGAGCAATTGGAGTACCTGGATTAATTATTATTTTAGTGATTGTATTAATTGTATTTGGCCCAAAAAAATTACCAGAAATCGGTGGAGCGGTTGGCAAAACGTTTGCAGAATTTAAAAAGTCTACTAAGGGACTTATGGATGATGAAGATGATACCGTGAAAAAGGTCGAAAAAAAATCTGATGCTTCGTAGGAGGGTTTCCTATGGATCCATATGAAGACGGAAAAAGAAAATATTTAAGCCCTCTAGATAAACCACAAGCCGAGCCTCCAAAGCCAGTGGAGGCTTTAGTTGAAATACCTACGGTAGCAATTGAAGAGGATCATGTGTCAGATGAACCCCTGATACCTGTTACCTCATTATTGGAGCATCTTAGTGATTTACGTAAGCAAATTATCAAAGGGTTAACAGTTTTTATTTTATTTTTTATTGTTGTCTTTTCTACTATTAATATTTGGTTTCCATTCATAACGCGAGGTCACTCACTCGTTATTTTAGGACCACTAGAAGTAGTTAAATTTTACATGACGATTTCAACAACTTTAGCTTTTGGTCTTGCAATGCCTTTCCTCGTCCACTTTCTTTGGAGCTTTATTAAACCAGGCTTAAAAGAAGAGGAAAGTCGATTTTTAGGCCTCTATGCACCAATCATGTTTGTTCTATTTTTAGTAGGAGTAGCTTTTGGCTATTTCGTCGTTAACCCACTTAGCTATACATTCTTAGTAAGCATTGGGGCTACCAATTTCGATGTCATGGTATCAGCAAATGAATATATGCACTTTTTAATCATGACTACAGTACCGCTTGGTCTATTATTTGAGTTACCGATTGTTGCCCTATTCTTATCAGCCATTGGTGTACTGACTGCTGAATCCATGAAAAAAATACGAGGCTGGTCTTATATCGCAATGGGCGTAGGCTCCGCTGTTATCACGCCACCAGACTTTATAAGTCAGTTACTCGTATTAATACCGATGATTATTTTATATGAAATAAGTATTTACCTCGTTAAACGTATAGAACGCAAACAAATTGAAAGCACTGCGTAAATTTTACGCAGTGCTTATTTTTTCTTTAGATCCATCACAATAATTTCTGGTAGATTAAAAATACGATATGGTACTGTGCTATTACCCAACCCTCTACTAACTACCATTTTCGTCGCGCCTGCTTCGTAGACACCACCTGTATATTTTGGGAACAGCCCCTGTCCTGGTGCCACAAGTCCTCCAAGCCCAGGAATACGAACTTGCCCACCATGCGCATGTCCCGAAAATACTAAATTTATGTGATAATTTACATACGTATTAAATAATTCTGGTCTATGTGCTAGTAACAACTTAAACATATCGTCTGGCAAATAGGCCGTTGCAATGTCCAGCATATCTTCTGTTGTTCTACCCATTAACGGATCCTCAATACCAACAATCGCCAAGCGCTCCCCGTCGCGCTCTAACACGGTCGATTCGTTGGCCATAATATGTACCCCTAACGATGACAGCGCCTCATAAATTTCATTCACCTTATTCGTCGCTACCTCATGGTTTCCTAGTACATAATAAACATCCGCTATTTTAACTAGTCCTTCCACTGCTTGTAGGCTTTGTTTTAAATTATAGCGATTACTATCGATCACGTCACCTGTGATAAAAATATAATCAGGCTTTGTATCCTTTACCTTAGCAATCAATTTTTGTTGCTTGTCACCAAAGACAGCGTCATGTAAATCCGAAACTTGTACAATGCGTAGCCCATCAAAGCTGTCAGGCACACTATCTGATTCAAACACATGTTTACTTACGACTAGCCAGTGATTGTTTACGTACAAAAAAATGACTATAAAAACAACAAAGAAGATACCATATAATAATTTTTTCAATCGCAATCGCTCACTTTGTGGCTACTTTTTTCAGAAATAATTCTGACTTTCTCATTATAAGCAAAAAACAGAGTGATTGTAAGTATATGCACTTTAAATACACAAAATGCACAAAATACACTTAGCTTAAAATTTTTATCATTAGATTATGATACACGCTTTAATCTATTTTTTGTTAACTATTGGCATGCTATACTATGGGTAGAAAGGCATATTTTATTATCACCTCATAATACATCACGATTTGGGAAATGCATCTCATTTACTAAAGTGCGAGAATACTAATAAACTTAAATCAGTTAAAGGAGAAAAGAATTGCTTTATTGTAGGTAATAATCGAGTTAGATTGGACGATAAATGTGTTTTACATACTAATAAATTACATAATTTACAGAATCGAATAATTTCAGAATCCAGCTTCCATTGCTACAGGCAAGTATAAAATTGATGACGAAAAATTTATTTAGTACAGTTGCGCTACATAATATTCTAAATTTAGATGATAAGAGGTGAAAAAATGTTGAAAGCCATCATAGTAGATGATGAAATTTTAGCAATCAATTTATTAGAAGCCACGTTACATGATAATAGCGATGTTACTATTATCGGAAAATTCGTAAATCCACTAGAAGCTATTGCAAACATCCCTACACTCAAACCTGATATTCTTTTTTTAGATATAGATATGGCCGAAATGAATGGTATTGAATTTGCTAGTAAGATTGCAGACCTTCCTTTTTTAATGGACATTGTATTTGTCACTGCTTATGAACGTTTTGCAATAGAAGCTTTTAATGTACAGGCTGTTGACTATATTTTAAAGCCTATTGAGAAAGAGCGTTTAATGAAGACAATCAAGAGAATATCCATGCGTAGAAAGCAATTTCAAGTTAAAGCTGCTGTACACCACATAGAGGAAGAAGCTCATATAATAGAGGATTTTCACTTTCATGTTCATTCTGGAAGAGTATATATCGGTAACACAGCATTAGCCCTATCTACAAAGGAATTTCAAATTTTTTTCTTTCTAGCACAACGACCAGGACAAATTTTTCCCCCATCAGAGCTGTATAAGCTTATTTGGGCAGAGGAAAGTATCGGGCATACACAGGCATTGAAGGTTCATATTAGTAATTTACGAAAAAAGCTAGAATCCGTTACTGGCCATAGAGCAAAGATTATAACAGTGAGGGGTTCGGGATATAAATTCCTTTTCGAGCCATGAAAAAGAAGGGCACTGCGATTACATTACGAATCGCGTACCCTCTTTTTGGTTATTTTTTTGCGGCTTCTTGAATCTCATAAAATGCCCAATGGTGTTTTGGAACATCTTTAAATAATGGTGTTTGATCTTCAATAAGAACTTGGCGTTCAAACAGTCGATTTAATACTTTCACGGCTTGTGCACGTGTTAACAATCCATCTGGATTGAATGTATCTGCTGTTATTCCTGTCATAATTTCCGCCGCATTGACAGTATCAATTGCTTGCCCTGCCCAATGATGGACACTCACATCTTTGAATACTGCACTTTGTGAGGTTGGTGGACAGAAATCTGCATCAGGACGTTCTACACATTGCTGTTCTATCCAGCGGGCTGCCACTGTAGCCATCTGTGCACGCGTAATCAAGCCGTTTGGATTAAAGTTCGTTGCTGTAACCCCTTTAAACAGACCTTTTTCCTTCGCAAATTCGATTGCATCTTTAGCATCATGTTGGAATGTGTCTGTATAGGTTGCCTTTGCTTGCGGTATGGCGTTACCTGTTAATTGACGAGCAAACATACTTGCCATCTGTGCCCTTGTAACAGGAGCATTTGGACGGAAGGTACCATCTGGATAGCCTTGAATGTAAGGTAGATGGGTAACCCCCTCAGTAGTTGGTTCCTTCACTTCTTCCTTCTCTGGTAAGTAGAGAATGGAGAAGGTGGAGAACTTATTCACCTCAAACTGTAAACCTATTCCCTTTTGATATTCTACAATCTTCCCACGTACAACTTCTTTTGTGCCATCACTATGCTCGATAAAGATCGCCAAATTGGCAAGTTGTCCATCTGTTAAATCTGTAGGCAACGGCAATGTTAATTTAACAGGACGGCTTTGCATATTGGTTTCGATGGTCATTGGATGACCAAGCAACTTTACAACCCCACCTTCTACCAATTGCTGCACAACGGTTTCCCTTTTGGCTTGTTCTTCAATCTCTAGCTGTTTATCATGCCCTTTTATAGGAACGAGTCGGAAGTATAGATTCTCATTAAACATTTCCAATGAAGTTTTTGGCACTTCAATTCTAACCTTATCGGTAACAATTTCGAGATGGACTGCTCCATTTTGCAAAATTGACAGCACATTTTTCGGAATGGACACTTTGACTTGATTTACTTGATCCTTCTCGTCTGGGATGATAATCCTTGCTTTATCATTCCCTTGTTCCTTTAATTTCCTAATTGTCTCTGTTGCGCTTGCTGCTGTTAATGTGACATCATCATTCATCGTGTTATCTACATTTTTTGCTCGTTTTATCGTTGTTTTTGAAACTACATCACCATTGCCAGATTCTACATCTACTACAATTTCCTCTACATTGGTTGAAGGTGTTGATGAACCTGAATCAGGATTTGGTGAAGGATCGGTATTATCGCCACCTGTATTATTACTAATCCATTTTGCATAGATCACTGTTTTTGCTGTAATAAGAGTAGTATTAAAATTATATGGTGTTGTGTAGGCATTACTTGTATACCAGCCACCAAATGTATGATTTACTTTTGTCGGGGCGTTTGGCTCCAATGCTTTGCCTCCATGTAGGACCGTTTGGGGTGCTATTATACTACCTCCAGCGACATCAAAGTTGACCATATATGTCATTGGAATCCACTTCACATATAATATGACATTTCCACTTCCCATTGGGAAAGTTGAGCCTGCCACATAATTTGTTCCACTTCCA
>NZ_DJAU01000027.1:0-791 GCF_002429725.1 Lysinibacillus sp. UBA5994
AGAGGTGAAAAATAACAATGAATCATGAAGCTCCGTTACTAGAAGTCGGTTTTTTAACATTTAACTTATCAACAGTTATGATGTTACTAGTTGCAGCAATTATCGTATTTTTAATTGCCTTTATTTCAACTAGAAGCCTAAAGTTAAAACCTACTGGTATGCAAAACTTTATGGAATGGATTATGGATTTCGTTAAGAATATCATTAAAAGCAACATGGATTGGAAAACTGGTGGTCGATTCCACGTTCTAGGTATCACACTAATTATGTTTATCGCAGTATCTAACTTACTAGGTCTTCCTTTCTCAATTGTCTATGGGCATGAGCTATGGTGGAAATCACCAACAGCTGACCCTACAGTAACGATGACATTAGCAGCAATGATATTAGTCTTAACGCATTTCTATGGTGTAAAAATGAAGGGTACAGGTCATTATGTTGGTACATTCTTCAAACCAATGTCATTCATGTTCCCACTTAAAATAGTAGAAGAATTTGCAAACACATTAACATTAGGTTTACGTCTTTACGGTAACATTTACGCGGGTGAGATTTTACTTGGCTTACTTGCAGGTTTAGCATCATCAGGTGCTGTGGGATTCATCGGGGCAATCGTTCCTATGATGGCATGGCAAGGTTTCNNAGGTGCACTTGGTGCAGGTATTGGTAACGGTCTTATTGTATCAAAAACAGTAGAAGGTATCGCTCGTCAACCAGAAGCTCGTGGCGTTCTTCAAACTACAATGTTCATCGGGGTTGCATTAGTTGAGGCCCTACCGATCATCGCAGTA
>NZ_DJAU01000027.1:849-5689 GCF_002429725.1 Lysinibacillus sp. UBA5994
CTTCGCCCTTCATTTTGGAACTGATAAAAGCTATGTGTAAATATAGCTTTTTAAAATAGGTAGTTTTTTAGTCATTAAATTATGTTGAAGTTAAAGCTCTTGAAGGGAGTGAAACAATCGTGTTTTTAGATAATCTTGTACTAGGTGCAGGCGGTGCTTCGTTAAATAGTGGAGATATCATCGCAACATTAGTTATTTTCATCGTATTAATGTTACTACTTAAGAAATTCGCTTGGGGTCCACTTATGGGCATTATGCAACAACGTGAAGAATTAGTAGCGAGTGAAATCGAAGCAGCTGAAAAAGCGCGCAAAGAATCGCACCAATTTTTAGAAGAACAAAAGAGCCTTCTTAAGGAAGCTCGTACAGAAGCACAATCGATTGTTGAAGGCGCTAAGAAGCAAGGCGAATTACAAAAAGAAGAAATTCTTACTGTAGCTCGTAATGAAGCAAATCGCTTAAAAGAATCGGCTTTACGTGAAATTGAGTCTGAAAAAGAAAAAGCTATTGCAGCTGTACGTGATGAAGTCGTTTCATTATCTGTACTTGCAGCATCTAAAGTCCTTAGCAAAGAGATTTCTGAGGCAGACAACCGTGCTCTAATTGAAGAGACGATTGCGAAGGCAGGGGAAGCTCGATGAGTAATTCAACTGTAGCAAAACGTTACGCTCAAGCGCTTTTTGAATTGGCGCAACAAAAAAATATTCTTACTGAAGTAGGAGCAGACTTAAGTGAACTAACAAAAGTAGTAAAAGAATCGCCTGATTTTTTAACGCTTTTAAATGCACCTAAGTTCTCCGTTGAACGAAAAAAACAAATGGTAGCTGATATCTTTAATGGTGCAACACCAGAAGTTTTACACACTGTTCAACTTCTAGTTGAGAAAAAACGTGTAAACGAGATGACACAAATTGCTAAGGCATATGCTGAACTTGCTGCGCAAGCACAAGGCACTGCAGATGCAACAGTATTTTCAACACGTGCACTTTCTGCAGAAGAAAGCGCTAATATTTCAGCAGCGTTCGCGAAACTTGTTGGAAAACAATCATTAAATATTACAAACGAAGTTGATCCATCTTTACTTGGTGGTATTCGTGTTCAAATCGGTAACCATATTTATGATAGCTCAGTAGCTAATAAACTAGAGCGTCTAAAACGTGAATTAATCGGTTAATAATTTAGAAATGTGAGAGGTGACATACATGGGCATCAAGGCTGAAGAAATCAGCAGTCTGATTAAACAACAGATTGAGAATTATGAATCTGAACTTAAAGTAAGCGAAGTTGGTACAGTTATCCGTATTGGTGACGGTATTGCTCTTGCTCATGGCCTCGACAACGCCATGGCTGGAGAACTACTAGAGTTCTCTAATGGTGTTATGGGTATGGCTCAAAACCTAGAAGAAGGTAACGTTGGTATCGTAATCTTAGGTCCATACACTGACATCAAAGAAGGCGATGAAGTTCGTCGTACAGGTCGTATCATGGAAGTACCAGTTGGTGAAGAACTAATTGGTCGTGTTGTAAACCCACTTGGACAACCAGTGGATGGACAAGGTCCTATCAACACTACAAAATCTCGTCCAATCGAAAGTCCAGCTTTCGGTGTAATGGCTCGTAAATCAGTACACGAACCACTACAAACTGGTATTAAAGCGATTGACGCATTAGTACCAATCGGTCGTGGTCAACGTGAGTTAATCATCGGTGACCGTCAAACTGGTAAAACATCTGTAGCTATCGATACAATTCTTAACCAAAATGACCAAAATATGATTTGTATCTACGTAGCAATCGGTCAAAAAGAATCTACTGTACGTGGTGTTGTAGAAACTCTTCGTAAACATGGCGCTTTAGATTACACAATCGTTGTGACAGCTTCTGCTTCTCAACCAGCTCCATTATTATTCTTAGCACCATTTGCTGGTGTATCTATGGCTGAAGAATTCATGTTACAAGGTAAACACGTATTAATCGTGTATGATGATCTTTCTAAACAAGCATCAGCTTACCGTGAACTTTCACTTCTTCTTCGCCGTCCTCCAGGTCGTGAAGCATATCCTGGTGACGTTTTCTACTTACACAGCCGCTTACTTGAACGCGCTGCGAAGTTAAATGAAACATATCAAAATGGTTCAATTACAGCTCTTCCATTCGTTGAGACACAAGCTGGGGATATCTCTGCATACATCCCAACTAACGTAATCTCAATCACTGATGGACAAATCTTCTTACAATCTGACTTATTCAACTCAGGTGTACGTCCAGCGATTAACGCCGGTCTTTCTGTATCACGTGTAGGTGGATCTGCTCAAATTAAAGCGATGAAAAAAGTTGCGGGTACACTACGTCTTGACTTAGCTGCATTCCGTGAGCTTGAATCATTTGCTCAATTTGGTTCAGATTTAGATAAAGTAACACTTGCTAAACTTGAGCGTGGTAAACGTACGGTTGAAGTTCTTAAACAAGACCTTAACAAACCACTAAAAGTTGAAAAACAAGTTGCAATCCTTTACGCATTAACTAAAGGTCATTTAGATGATATTCCAGTACAAGATATCGTTCGCTTCGAATCAGAATTCTTAAGCTGGTTAGATTCAAACCACACAAACGTTTTAGATCATGTTCGTACTACTAAAGAGCTTGCTCCTGATGCGGATTATGAAGCAGCAATCAATGCATTCAAAAAAACTTTCGCTAAATCAGAATAAGTCTTAGCTAGTCACTTGATTAAAAAACAGAAGGTGGTGAAATACCAGTGGTAAACTTACGCGAAATTAAAGGTCGTATTACTTCAACAAAGAGTACGAAGCAAATTACAAAAGCAATGCAGATGGTTTCTTCTTCTAAGTTACGTCGTGCAGAGCAAAATGCTAAAGCTTACGTTCCTTACATGGAAAAAATTCAGGACGTAGTAGGCGCGATCGCTTCAGGGACAAAAGACAGCGGACATCCAATGTTAACTGCTCGTCCTGTTAAGAAAACGGCTTACTTAGTCATTGGTTCTGACCGTGGTCTTGCAGGTGCTTACAATTCAAGTATCCTACGTCAAGTACAACGTACGATTAACGAGCGTCATAAATCAAAAGACGAATACGTTATTTTAGCAGTAGGTCGTGTTGTTCGTGACTACTTTGTGAAACGTGATCATAATGTCATCAGTAATGTTGTCGGTCTACCTGACCAACCAACATTTGCTGATATTAAAGAAATCGCTCGTAATGCTGTTGGTATGTTCATTGATGGTACGTATGACGAACTTTATATGTACTATAATCACTTTGTCAGCGCTATTGCTAGCGAAGTGACAGAGAAAAAACTTCTTCCATTAACAGATATTGCCCCTGCAAGCGGTACTGCTTCTTATGAATTCGAGCCATCTGGTGAAGCAATTCTAGAAGTGTTACTTCCACAATATGCGGAAAGCTTAGTTTATGGCGCATTATTAGATGGAAAAGCAAGTGAACATGCTTCTCGTATGACGGCTATGAAAAATGCAACAGATAATGCAACTGATCTTATTTCAGACCTTTCTTTGCAATATAACCGTGCACGTCAAGCGGCGATTACACAAGAAATTACAGAAATCGTTGGTGGAGCTGCAGCCTTAGAATAGGCAAGCAGCTTCCCAATGTCGTATAAGAATACGATAGGAGGGTACACAGTAATGAATAAAGGACATGTTATTCAAGTAATGGGTCCAGTTGTTGACGTTAAATTCGACAATGGCCAATTACCAGCAATCTATAACGCTTTAACAGTTAAGATTGAACGTCCTAATGAAGAACCAACAATTCTTGCATTAGAAGTTGCGCTTCATTTAGGTGATGATTCTGTTCGTACAATTGCGATGTCATCTACTGATGGCTTACAACGTGGAGCAGAAGTAACAGACTTAGGAAAAGCTATCTCAGTACCAGTTGGTGAAGTTACACTAGGTCGTGTATTCAACGTACTTGGAGAAGTAATTGACTTAGGTGAAGAGATTCCAGCAGACGCACGTCGTGATTCAATTCACCGTGAAGCACCAACTTTCGAGAATCTTTCAACTACAGTTGAAATTCTTGAAACAGGTATCAAAGTAGTAGACTTACTTGCACCATATATCAAAGGTGGTAAAATCGGTCTATTCGGTGGTGCCGGTGTAGGTAAAACTGTATTAATCCAAGAATTAATCAACAATATCGCACAAGAGCACTCTGGTATCTCTGTATTCGCTGGTGTAGGTGAGCGTACTCGTGAAGGGAACGACTTATTCTTCGAAATGAGCGATTCAGGCGTTATCAAGCAAACAGCGATGGTATTCGGTCAAATGAACGAGCCACCTGGTGCACGTATGCGTGTTGCTTTAACTGGTCTTACAATGGCGGAATACTTCCGTGATGAGCAAGGTCAAGACGTACTTTTATTCATCGACAATATCTTCCGTTTCACACAAGCAGGTTCTGAGGTTTCTGCCCTATTAGGTCGTATGCCTTCAGCGGTAGGTTACCAACCAACACTTGCAACTGAAATGGGTAAACTACAAGAACGTATCACATCTACGAACAAAGGATCTGTAACTTCTATTCAAGCGATTTATGTACCAGCCGATGACTATACTGACCCGGCTCCAGCTACAACTTTCGCCCACTTAGATGCAACAACTAACCTTGAGCGTAAATTATCTGAAATGGGTATCTACCCTGCGGTTGACCCATTAGCTTCGACTTCTCGTGCATTATCACCTGAAATCGTAGGCGCTGAGCACTACGCAATTGCTACTGGTGTACAACGTACAATCCAACGTTACCGTGAATTACAAGATATCATTGCAATCTTAGGTATGGATGAGTTATCT
>NZ_DJAU01000027.1:5943-22084 GCF_002429725.1 Lysinibacillus sp. UBA5994
TCATTTTTAACGGGCAGATATCGCATCTGCCCGTTTTTTAAGGTGAATAAACATATTGAAGGAGAAATGGAGGATGCTACATGGAAATATATGAAGCGATCGGACAAGAAGCTTTATTGGGTATTTTATCTCACCTATTTTTTATTGCTATTACTTTTTACGCATTACAAGCTTTTATGATCGAAAAACTATTTAAAAAGAATCGAGTTTTTCAAATTCAGCTCATTTATATTTTACTTAGTATTGCGATAGGCTCAGCAGTATCTAATTTCTTTCTTCAAATATCTAGCTGGTCAGGCAAACTTCCTTATTTATTTTAAAGAATTCGTTGCTTTCTTTCATAAATTTATAGGTCTACATACTTCAAAGGACTTTATAATACCATTTGTGTGGCCCTTTGAACTATGTAAAAAGACGCTAATACATTAAATTCTTATGAATTTTACGCTATTAGCTACCAAGATATCCATTGATAAATGTACGATAATAGGGCCTGCCACTTCATTTTTTATAGAAAAAAGTGAAAAGTTGTTTTTTATTCATATATCTTTGGGTATGTATTAGAAGCGAACGGGTTATTGGTCATTCACAAAAAAAAATTAGCAGCGTACAATAAATAAATAGCAAAAAATCTAATAATGGCTTAAAATAGTGATTTGGACGCTTGAACGAGCGTTAGAAAAGTTGTACTATAGAGTTGTTTGTTTACTGATTATGACATTATACTTCTTTATTAAAATAAAAATTTGGTAGGTTAATAGATTGAATTCGGAGGGACATAGGGTGGATAAAATAATAGTGACTGGCGGCCAAAAACTACAGGGAAAAGTACGTGTAGAGGGCGCAAAAAATGCAGTGTTACCAATCCTTGCAGCAGCTTTACTTGCTTCAAAAGGAGAAAATGTAATTAAAGAAGTCCCTAATTTAGCAGACGTCTTTACAATAAATGAAGTACTTAAAAGTTTAAACGCAGCAGTTACATATATACCTGAAGATAATGCCGTATATATAGATGCAACAAAAGAACTTTCAAGTGAAGCTCAATTTGAATTTGTTAGTAAAATGCGTGCATCTATTTTAGTAATGGGATCTCTACTTGCTCGTAATGGCTATGCACGTGTAGCACTTCCTGGAGGCTGTGCAATTGGATCACGTCCGATTGAATTACACTTAAAAGGTTTTGAAGCAATGGGTGCAAAAATTTCATTTGGCCATGGCTATGTTGAGGCGAAGACAGAGGGTCGCTTAAAAGGGGCGAATGTGTATTTGGATTTCCCAAGTGTTGGGGCAACTGAAAATATTATGACAGCTGCATCTTTAGCTGAAGGGACAACTGTAATTGAAAATGCAGCGAAAGAGCCTGAAATCGTGGATCTTGCAAACTTTATTAATAGTATGGGTGGCCGTGTAATCGGAGCGGGGACAAATACGATTCGTATCGAAGGAGTCGATACATTATATGGAGTAGAGCATCATATTATTCCTGACCGTATTGAAGCTGGTACATTTATGGTGGCAGCAGCTATTACGAGAGGAGATGTGGTGATTGAAAACGCAGTTCCTGAGCATATGACTGCTTTAATAGCTAAAATGCGTGAGATGGGTGTAGAAATTACTGAGTTGGATGAAGGAATCCGTGTACGAGTTCCCAAAACACTAAAAGCAGTTGATATCAAAACAATGCCACATCCTGGTTTCCCAACAGATATGCAATCACAAATGATGGCGTTAATGCTTACTGCTGAAGGTACGAGTATTATTACAGAAACGGTATTCGAAAATCGTTTTATGCATGTTGAGGAATTCCGTCGCATGAATGCTGGTGCTAAAATAGAGGGACGTTCTGTGTTTATCGAGGGGCCTGTGGATCTTCAGGGAGCTGAGGTAATGGCAACGGATTTACGAGCTGCGGCTGCATTAATTTTAGCGGGTCTTGTATCAGAAGGAATGACACGTGTCACAAAACTTCATCATTTAGATCGTGGTTATGTTGATTTCCATGGAAAATTAGCATCTCTTGGTGCTAATATTGAACGTATTACAGAAGAAGTAGTGACAATTGAAGATGTAACAGTTGAATTGCCTACAAACTAAATAGATTTTAAAACCCTTTGCTTTTTATGCAGAGGGTTTTTGTTTTCTCATAACTACAAGAAATCTAGCATATTATTCCTTATGAAAAAATGGATGATTAGTATAGGTGTCATTTGCTTAATTGGGGCATTATATATGCTTCCTATAGTAGGGTTTAGTGAAAGACAAGAGGCTATCATACCTCAAACTAGTGATAAGAATGCTTGTGAAATATTTATAGAAGTGGAGGGGCAAGAAGAAAAAATCCCTTTGGAAACGTATATTACAGGAGTAGTTGCTGCAGAAATGCCCGTTTCTTTTAAAAAAGAGGCATTGAAGGCACAAGCTATTGCAGCACGCACCTATGCGTTGAAAACGACAAATTACGGAAAAATTGCGATCGCCCCAACTGTGGCAAAGCAAGTCTTCTATGATGAAGAGCAAAGAAAGGCGAATTGGGCTAGCAATTTCCTGGGAAATGAAAAGAAAATTGTCGAAGCTATCAATGAAACACAAGGACAAGTTATTCTTTATAATAATGAATTGATTACAGCCATGTTTCATTCAACAAGCAATGGTAAAAC
Source organism: Lysinibacillus sp. UBA5994 (assembly GCF_002429725.1). NCBI lineage: Bacteria > Bacillati > Bacillota > Bacilli > Caryophanales > Bacillaceae > Lysinibacillus > Lysinibacillus sp. UBA5994. The sequence continues at coordinate 8,601 of NZ_DJAU01000027.1, forward strand.
AGAAAGTGCTTATGGATATGGTGGAAATGATATTCCATATTTGCAAAGTGTTGCAAGTATATCTGATCAAACATCTCCTAAGTTTGAGGCTGAGCAAGAATGGACTTTAGCTCAATGGAATAAGCTCTGGCCTATACAATGGCAACCTAGTGATTTTAATCGTATCCAGTTATTTTATAATGATTCTGGACGAGTAGAACGTTTACAGCTAGGGAATAACGTCTGGACAGGGAGAGAGGTAAGAACGCTCCTTGGTATACCATCAACTGATTTCACAATCATCTTTAATGCCAATAAAAGAAAAGTTCAAGTGAAAACTCAAGGTTATGGGCATGGAGTGGGCATGAGTCAATATGGAGCTGAGGCAATGGCAAATGAAGGAAAAACAGCTGCTGAAATTTTACACTATTATTATCAAGATATTGAAATAAAAAAAATAGATGCATGTTTAAAATAACTTCTAGTTGTTCACACTGCAACTAGAGGTGATGAAAATGAGAGAGGATAAAAATAATAAAGCTTCTCAAAACCAAGATCCAAATCAAAAGGAAAATGGCCAATTACAAAAGAAACCGTGGTTTTGGCCAGTAGTTTACACAGGTGGTGCACTTGTTCTAGCAGGATTGTTATTTGGTTACAATAGTCTCGTATCAAAAGTAGAAGAGGCTCCTTTACCAGATTTAGCTGAAGTAGATCCAGGTCCTGTAGTGGAAACTAATGCACGAACTGAAAACATGAAGTATCCATTCAAAGAAGAGAATTTTAGTAAAGTACAAGTCTTACAAGAATTTTACGAGTTAGAGGCAAATGAAGAGTCTCGTGAAAATGCACTAATGGTATTTAATCAAACATTTACTACATCTTCAGGAATCTCTATTGCTATGAATGGTGAAGAGTTTGAAGTACTAGCTGCTATGAGTGGTAAAGTACTAGAGGTAAAACTAGACGCATTTACAGGCAATAAGATTGTGATCGAGCATCCAAATGGTATGCAGACACACTATAGCTCTGTGAAGGATATCGCTGTTAAAGAAGGCGATGAGGTTACACAAGGTCAAGCATTAGGAAAAGCGACTGACAACGAGTGGAATCAAGCGGCTGGCGTCCACATGCATTTCGAAATTCTTGAAAACGGAAAATATATCAATCCGAAAAAATTACTAGCTTTTTAATGAGAAAAGCTAGTAACGCATAAAAAGTCAGCATTTTATCAAGAAAATGCAAAACGTGTTCTGAATAGCTTTGTCCTCACATAAGGTGAAGAAATGCGCAAATGTGCATCTGATTGCCAAAGCATTTTGTGAAATTGTGTGGAAAGGACGAAGAACGTGCATGAGCACATTCGGAAGCGCTGCATACGCCTCGGTGAATTACTGATTGAGACGCGTGAGACTGTGCGAGTCCTCGCGAAAATGACTGGTTATTCAAAAAGTACGGTGCACAAGGATTTAACAGAGCGATTACCAACAATTCATGAAGGATTAGCTGACCAAGTGAAAGAAATACTCGCCTACCATAAGGCCGTACGTCATATTCGCGGAGGAGAAGCAACGAAAAACAAGTGGAAAGAAAGAGCGAGTCAAGATTGATTCGTTCTTTTTTGTTGTGTTGGACAAGCATAAGTGATGATTTTCTAAGAATAGTAATTCTATATTATAGCCGTTCACTGCCTAAAAAGAAAACAGTCTTATTCACTAAATTTAGGTGAAATTACCAATAGAATATGATAAAATATTCTAGATAAAGAGATAAAATGAACGTTATGTAGTTGGAACTGGCGGGAAGGAGAAATTATAAAATGTTTTCGAAAGATATTGGCATTGACTTAGGGACTGCGAACGTATTAATCCACGTTAAAGGGAAAGGGATCGTCCTCAATGAACCATCTGTTGTGGCGATCGATAAAAAGACAAATAAAGTATTAGCGGTTGGGGAAGAAGCCCGCCAAATGGTAGGGAGAACGCCAGGTAATATCACAGCTATTCGTCCACTAAGAGACGGAGTCATTGCAGATTTTGATGTGACAGAGGCGATGTTAAGACATTTCATCAATAAATTAAACGTAAAAGGATTTTTGGCGAAGCCACGCATATTAATTTGTTGTCCAACGAATATTACAAGTGTTGAACAAAAGGCAATTCGTGAAGCTGCTGAAAAATCCGGTGGTAAAAAAGTATATTTAGAGGAAGAGCCAAAAGTTGCAGCAATAGGTGCTGGAATGGATATTTTCCAACCAAGTGGAAATATGGTAGTCGATATCGGGGGCGGAACGACAGATATCGCAGTTCTATCAATGGGTGATATCGTAACAAGTGAATCCATTAAAGTAGCAGGCGATGTGTTTGATAACGATATTTTACAATATATTAAAAAAGAATATAAATTGCTGATTGGAGAACGTACTGCAGAGGCAATCAAAATGACAATTGGTACAGTTTTCAAAGGTAGTCGCAATGATACAATGGATATTCGTGGCCGTGATATGGTAACAGGTTTACCACGTACAATTACAATTGAGTCTGAAGAAATTGAACGTGCACTACATGAATCAGTAGCCATGATTGTCCAGTCAGCTAAAAATGTCTTAGAAAAAACACCACCTGAACTATCAGCCGATATCATTGATCGTGGAGTGATTATAACTGGTGGTGGTGCATTATTACATGGAATGGACCAGCTATTAATAGAAGAGTTAAAGGTACCTGTTTTTATTGCAGAGAGACCTATGGATTGTGTAGCCATTGGTACAGGTATCATGCTTGAAAATATTGATCGTGTGCCAGCATCCTTATAAAAATAAAATGAGGTGATTTCTTTGTTTAAAGGATTTTATACAGTTGCAACAGGTATGATCACGCAACAAAGAAGAACAGAATTACTTACCAATAATTTATCAAATGCGAATACACCAGGATTTAAGGCAGATCAATCTACGATTCGCTCATTCCCAGATATGCTAATGTCTAGCATTGGAAAAACAAATGCTCCTGCTCACCAACAAGCCGGCGCTGAATATATGAGTCAAGTAGGAGCTTTAAATACAGGGACATATTTACAAGAAACATTGCCAAATTACATACAAGGCCAAATCTATAATACTGATTTTACAACAGATATGGCATTGATTAATGGAAACTTACCACAAAATGAAGATGGGGTTATGGGTTCAATTTTCTTCCGACTAGAACATCCTGCTGGTGGTGAGGCTTACACACGTAATGGTAATTTCACGTTAGATGGGCAAGGCTATTTAGTTAACGGTCAAGGATTATATGTACTAAATGATGCTGGGCAACGTATCCAGCTACCAAATGATGATTTCCGATTAGATGAAAGTGGCGCTATCTTTGTAAATAATCAACAAGTAGCTCGTGTTGGTGTATCATTTGCTGCTAACCCGAACATGCTACAAAAACAAGATAATGGTCTTATTCGTACAGAAAATGGTGAGAACTTGCCAACAGCTTATGGAGCGAATGGTGTTTCCTTTACACTACGTCAAAACTTTTTAGAAGGGTCAAACGTAGATTCTGGTCGCACAATGACAGATTTAATGACTGCCTACCGTGCATTTGAAGCAAATCAAAAAGTATTACAAGCTTATGATCGTAGCATGGAAAAGGCTGTAAATGAAATCGGAAAAATTTAATGGGCGAACAGGAGGCTTTTATCAATGCTACGGACAATGATTACAGCTACAAACACAATGGGGCAATTACAAAACAAACTGGATACCATTAGTAATAACATTGCTAACAGTAATACAACAGGCTATAAAACAAAGGAAGCATCCTTTAATGAATTACTTTATCAGCAATTTAATAATGATAAGCAGGATCGTGCAGAACGACAAACACCTGTTGGTATTCGCTATGGATCAGGCGCAATGATTGGACAAATTAAATCCAATGAAAAGCAAGGTTCATTACAAACAACTAATCGTGATTTAGACTTAGCTTTCACAAAAGCGAAACAATATTTCAATATTTTGATGCCAGATGGTGAAAATGGAACTGAAACAGTGTATACTCGACAAGGTGACTTTTATTTATCTCCATTGAATAATGGAACAGTTATGCTTGTAACAGCAGAGGGTTATCCAGTAGCTAATGCTGCAGGACAAGCTATTACATTATCAGACACGGTTCAAAAATTTGCTGTTCGAGATGGTGGCGTATTAGAAGCATCTTATCCAAATGGGGATATTATTCGTACGGATTTAGCTGTAACAGAATTCCAAAAACCGCAATTAATGGAGCATGTTGCCGGTTCTTATATGGGATTACCTAATAATTTAGCTGAACTTGGCTATACGCAGGCAGAAGTTTTGACAGAGCTTGTGGGAGCCAACCGTCAGCAAATTGGCATGCAAAGTGGTACACTAGAAATGTCCAATGTTAACCTCTCGAAAGAAATGACAGAACTCATTCAAACACAACGTTCTTATCAATTCAACGCAAGAGCGGTGACATTAGCAGATCAAATGCTAGGACTTATTAATGGCATTCGATAGGAAGTTATCCAAAAACGCATAGTAAGGAATGAAGAGGAGTACAATCTATGACAAACGATTCACGTCGACGTTCTGTGCCGACACAAGAAACCGATACGCAACCGCAACCAGAAAAGAAAGAACGCCGCTCGACTGGAGAGCAACGCGAGGTTCGATGGGTGCAAATCCGACTGATTCCGATTTGGTTACGCATTGTAATTGTTCTCATTTTAGTCGTTGTTGCCGCAGCATTAGGCGCAATGTTTGGCTTTAGCGTTATTGGAGAAGGCAATGCTATGGATATTTTTAAACGAGAAACATGGCAGCATATATTTGATATTATGAATGGTAAAGAATAACATTATTCTTTACCTTACTTTGTGTATACATACTTTATTTTTGAGGGGGAAATGACATGTTAACTGCAGAACAAATTCAAGCAATTTTACCACACCGCTATCCTTTTTTATTCGTCGATCGCATCATTGAATTAGAAGAAGGGAAGCGTGCAGTAGGATTAAAAAACGTTTCAATTAACGAAGATTTTTTTAATGGGCACTTCCCAGGTTATCCAGTTATGCCAGGTGTGTTAATTGTGGAAGCTTTAGCTCAAGTAGGTGGAGTGGCTTTATTAAATGCTGAAGAATTTAAGGGTCGTTTAGCGTTTTTAACGGGTGTTGATAATTGTCGTTTCAAGCGTCAAGTCGTACCTGGCGACCAACTTAAATTGGAAGTAGAATTTGTAAAACTTCGTGGCGCAATGGGTAAAGGTCATGGTGTAGCAACTGTAGATGGAGAACTTGTATGTGAAGCCGATATTCTATTTGCAATTGGGCCTGAACAGCCTAAACAAGCTTAATTTGCATTTGTAGACCAAAAGATATAAAATAGATAAAGTCAAGTCAAAAATTGATTAGTAGGTTCTTAAATTGCGATGGTAAATAAGCGATTGTGAATTGAAATAGATGTAATTTTTAGGTTTTACAAACGTAGGAGGATTATTAAGATGTATAAGGAATTGTCTTCAGGTATTAAAATTAGCATTACTCGTTCGATTTCAACATCTTTTGAAACATACTTAGCAAGTATTGGTTGGGATGAAGAGCGCTTTTCCATGGAAGACTTCATTGCAAACTGGCAGACTTATTTTCAGGAGAATGCCGCGTGGATCGAAAAAATCCCTGCTGATACATTGATGAGCGCACAGTTTCATGAAGAAATGGCACAAAAAATCGATGAGGTTATTGCCAAAATTTTAAATGAAGAACCAACAGCACAGCAAGTCGAAACAATCGAGGCATTGCAAAAAGAGCTAGGCACAAACTATAGCTACGACTGTAAAGCAGAGGCAGCATATATTGAACAGTTATTAAAAGAAAAACAAAAATAGTTTGTACAAAAATCGGATAGTTCCCTCCTTTCTCGGGCAATCTATGTAGGATCACAAATACAGTAGATGTATTTGATGACATAGTACCCAAGAAAGGAGGTTTTTTACTATGTGGAAAATGTCATTTTTAACCATCATTCTTGCAACTGCATTCCTTGGAGGTTGTAACTGGGGAAATAATGCAGTAGAAGATCACCCTGTTCGAGAAGTCGAGAATGACGTACGTCGAGGAGTCGACGATGTCGAGGACGCATTAGATCCGAATAATCGTGACGATGCATACGATCGCAATAATGTAAATGGGAATGGTGTAGATCGAGGTACTGTTAACGATAATACAACATTACCTGAAGCAACAACACCTGGTTCAAATGCCGATATCAACAGCACAAACGGCTATGACAACACACCAAATGCAAACGGTGTAAATGGTGTTGAACGTAATGACAACATGAACGGTAACAATAATAATGATGTTGTCGACGATAAAGTAAACAACACTGAAAAATACCGTGATGGTATGAATAACCGATAACATAAAAAGAGTGTTTCCTCTGAGGAAAACACTCTTTTTTCAATTTAGAGGAAAGCGAAGTGAATACCCGCGGTAGCAGACCTAATACTCGCGGAAGCAGAGTAAGTACCCGCGAAAACAGAGTGAATACCAGCGGAAGCAAAGCGAATACCAGCGGAAGCAGGGTGAATACCTAAAAGCTAAGCAAAACCCCCATCAAAAAAAATTCTTCATATGCTCCAGTAAATTTTCTGGTAAATGGTAAACACGATTCTTATAGGTACCGGTATATGGAAACTTAAACTTCCGTAGCAATCGAGTAGCTGCATCGTTAGAATTAATTCTAAAAAACGCTCGTAACTGTTTATTGGTAATAGAATGACTAATCAATAACCGATAATCAAGCAAAGCCTCTGCGAAAATTTCTATACTTCTATAATGACAAAATGAACATTTCCAAATGCCACGATGGAAGTACATATTATTTTGATAGGTACATTTTGGACAAAGAACACCGTGTCGAAATCGTGATGGGGCAATTGATGTATGAATCTGAGGAATAATTTGTTTAGAAAGTAGTAGGTGCACTAATTGGGTTAATTGATTATCTATTAATTTTTTAGGGTGCTTTTTAAAAAGCGACTGGAGATACTTATGAAGTCCGGACGCATGAAAAATGGGAAGAGTACTAGTTGAATTGACGATGATTGTGGAAGGATTTGCTATAACAACAGCCCCTTCAACAGGAAGGGAATAACTTGTAATCAGATTTTTAAGAAATTCCATATGACGCTCAGTTTGAGTAAGAGCATTTGGAAATCCTTCAACAGTACCATCAACCCTTGTGCGTGTGCATTGATGTGTGTGTTGATCAAATTCAAGACGACCATGTATGTTTTTGATTTCTACAACCAACATAAAATGGGGACAAATAAAAAGCGTATCAATCTGATGCAGATGTTGAGCCGTGTTCATAAGACATAAATTATGTAAGACAAAAAAGGTATTTGGATATATTAATTCATGCCATACGCGATCAACCTTTTGCTCGCCAGCAAACCCTGCATCTAGTCGACGATACTGCTCTTGATAATAATGATATTCTACATCATCCTTTAAAAGACGCCTCATCAAAGCCTCAAGCCATAATAATTTTAAAGGCTTCTTCCTTATAGCAACCACCAAATGTAACCCTCCTTTTTTAAATTGTATTGTACAAAAAAATTACTGCTTGTCCAATAAAAAAACGATGCAAAATTCGCATCGTCAGTCATTTTTTAATTTTGGTCGCTTTTTCATATCTTGTGTAAAGCGATCCAGTAAATCCTCTAAAGAAACACCCTCAGCAAGTAGCTCGGAAAGTAATTGTTCTGCATATTTTGATCGTTTAATTTTAAGCGTACCTTTTAATAGGACTGAAACATGATTACCGATTTCTTCAACAGTATGTACGATCACCTGAAAAGGAGCGGGTTCATTATCTGGAAATGAAATAACTGCACGTACATTGAAGACTGTAGCATTTGCTAAGAGCTCATCAAAGGTTGAGCGATATTGTTTTTCCATAAACAATTCAAGTACCCAAGATTGATGGCTATTTTCCTGATTAATAATGATGCCATCGATTAAAGGGAATGGTTGCACGCCATCTTTTGTGACAAGGTCAAAGGAAAGCATTTTAAAGGTTTTCAATATGTATATTCCTCCTAAGTCTGTCATTCTTTTAGTATAACACATGAGACAGTTGTTGTTTGTGATGCGCACCTGTGACGGTTTTTCAAAAACTGCGAAATTGCAGATTTCATGGAATAGCATTTGCCATTACAGCCTAAAGCATTCAGCTAGAAAATTAATAAAAAATAGAAAAATAAAAATGCCGATTTACCCAATTTATGCACAAAAACTGAAGGAAATTAACAATATTGATTTTTGCGAATACCGGAATCATTTTGTAAGATGAGAGCAATCAAAAGCAAAGGAGGTGAATGAATGAATCAAGTCGGATTGGTTGGAAGGTTTACAAAAGACCCGGTGTTACGTTACTTATCTGGAAATCGTGTGCAAACTCATTTCTCACTAGCCATTAATCGTAATTTTAAAAACAATCAAGGGGAAGTAGATACAGATTTTGTTTTCTGTACAGCTTGGGGAAGGCTTGCAGAGAATATCGTTAAATATTGCGGTAAAGGTTCATTAATCGGTACCACTGGCCGTATTCAAACAAGGTCATTTGTAAATGAGGAAAGCACTAAGATTTTTATGACAGAGATAGTGGTTGAGGATGTTAGATTTTATCAACTTAAACAAAGAGATAGTGACGAAGCAGTTACTATACCGCCACAGCCACCGAATGAACAGGAACACTTAAAGGATTTTGTTTTACCTTAGCAAGTATAGTTTACATACGGGGCAAGAACATTCATTGTCTGATCCGCCATTCTCCTTATATTTCTTGCACCGTAACAAACAGAAAGGAGTGATGTGTAACACTAATAAACATTGCTGAAGACCGCACAGCAATGGAATTTTCAACACAACTAAATACGAATAATGAAGTAAGTAGGGAAAAGAAGTAGCAAGTTCCACTAAAAGAGCGCCAAGAACTATTTGCTCTTGGCGCATCTCATTTATTATATATCTAATGTTATTAAATCGCGGAGTTCTTGATCTTCTAACTCGGTCAACCACTGGCTTGATTGAATAAGCTCTTCGGATAATGCAGATTTCTGCACCAGCATCTTATCAATTTTTTCCTCGATCGTGCCAATTGTCACAAATTTATGGACCTGCACAAATTGTGTCTGTCCGATGCGATATGCTCGATCTGTTGCTTGGTTTTCAACAGCAGGATTCCACCAGCGATCTGCATGTAAAACATGATTAGCTGCTGTTAAATTAAGTCCTGTTCCACCAGCTTTCAAAGAAAGGATAAATATAGGGAAATCTCCTGCCTGGAAAGCCTCTACTAAGCGGTCTCGCTGCTGCTTAGGCATGGCACCAGTTAAAAAAGGTGCATCTACATTATATATTTCACTAAAGCAATGTTGTAGCAATTGTCCCATTCCAATGTATTGTGTAAAGATGAGACATTGCTCGCCATTGTCCACAATCTCAGCTGCCATTTGTACAATGCGTTCTAGCTTAGTCGAACGTGCAAGCATTGTTTCGGCATCCTCGAAAGGTTCCTTTAAATATAAGGCAGGATGATTACATAGTTGCTTTAATTTACTGAGCATCTTTAAGACGCGTCCCTTTTTTTGAAAGCCTGTTAACTGCTCCAACTGATCAAGCGTCTCTAAAATATAGCCCTCATAGAGTGAAGCTTGCTCTGTTGTTAATGGACAATATTCATTCGATTCTAGCTTATCTGGTAAGTTAAGCTGTAAATGTGGATCTCGCTTTGTACGACGCAATAAGAATGGCTGAATTTTAGCTCGAAGCTTCTGCTTATGCGACTCTGATTCGTCTCGTTCAATAGGCAAAATAAATTCTTCATTGAAGCGACCAAAACTACCTAGATAGCCCTTATGAATGAAATCAAAAATAGCCCATAACTCAGATAAACGATTTTCTACAGGTGTCCCAGTAAGAGCTATGTGATGGTCACCTAGCAATTTACGAATGGCTTTCGATTGTAATGTTTGCATATTTTTTATGTTTTGTGCTTCATCAAGTACTACCGTTGCCCATTCGATATCCTGTAAAAATTCAGTATCCTGTGACACAGTACCATAGGTTGATAAAATGACATGTGGCCTTTCTGCTGTCACTAGCTTTTTAAACTCTTCATCCTTTGCTCGATTTGCTTGATAATGTGTATGCACAATCAGGGACGGGGCAAATCGAGCAAGTTCTTTTTGCCAGTTCCCAAGTACTGAAGTGGGACAAATAATGATGGATGGCTTTGTGTAAGTTGATGACTCATAAATATGGAGCAAATAGGTAATCAATTGAACCGTTTTTCCAAGTCCCATATCATCAGCTAGACATGCACCGAAACCTTGTTGGCGCATAAAGACTAACCATTCAAAGCCTTCTAATTGATAAGGGCGTAATTCGGTTTGTAGGGACAATGGAATCGAGACGGCAGGTAAGCCTTTCTTCTCCAAAAGTTGCTCCATGTATGCTTTTAATGATTGTTGCATTTCCAATGCAAAGATTGGATCATCTCTCAGTGCATCATCTGCATCTTCTTCCTCAAGAGGGGCAGACAGGTCTTCTGGTAACTCCCTAAATAATAATTCTCGAACAGTCCAACTTTCATCTTCTGCCTGTTGCATCAATTCACGCATTTCTTGCATCCAATTAGCATCTACTCGGAACCATTCAGTACCAATACGAATAAATTCACGTTTCTCATCCACAAGTTTTTTAAATTGCTCAGCTGAAATCGTTTGTCCGTTCATAGAAAACTGCCATTTAAACGTTAAAATATCATCTAAACCTGCTACCTTCCTTGTTGAAACATTGCTAGTTGTAACGCGTACTCGGATTTTGGATTGTTTTAAATCCTTTAGCCATGCTGGCAGCACAACATCAAAACCAAGTGCCTGCAATCTAGCAAGATCTTCCCGTAAAAAAGAGCGAACTTCTAAATCTTCCAGTGTCACACGAATAAAGATATCACTATTGATCGTATCGGTGGATAGAAGTTCTACAATTTGCTGTTGTTGCTGCTTAATTTCAGTCGCAAACATTCGCCACTTTGTAGGTAGTGCTTCTTCAATAGGTAAGGATTGTTTACGAATAGCAGGTGTCCAGTAGTTTTTCGTTGTAGCAGTGCTTAGCACCGTTTCTAATAACCATACATCGGCATCTTCTTCTGGCTCACTTAACCGTAAAGAAACGGAAACAGCTCCAGCTTGACGAGCTTGATCCAATGGCCAGCCTCCACGTAGGAAAAAGGGTAATAACTTTGGTAAATCAGTTAGTATTAGCCCAACCTGTGAAAGCTTCTGCTGTACAGCTGTTTCCAATAATGCTGAATCTATATGATCAATAGGGAAAGTTAATGATGAAAAATCATCTGCAATCACGGCATGTGACCAAAGTGATGGCTCTTGCCAGTATGCTTGTAATGCGTAAACTTTTTTTAACCATTCTATACTTTCTTCATTTACACCACTCCAATTGATGAAAGGGTGCTGGAAGCTTGTTGAAAAAATATCGAGTAACTCAGCTGTAGAAACTTGAATTGTAAAATCTGCTCGATTTGTTAATAATCCATAAACGTTTGCCTCATAAGTAAAGAATAGCGAAGAAATTAATGTATCAACATCGATTGTTGTACCATTTGCAGTAAAACCCTGCAACGTAAAATATCCTTCCCGAGCTACTTCAATACGGAGCTGTTGTGTTTTGGAAAAAGGGGAAGGAGCATTTATTGTCATCATACTAAGTTTCCTTTCTCAATTTCTTCTTGTAACGCACGTAGTCGTTTATATTCTGCACGAATGGTTTGCATATATGTTTCAAAATAAGCTGCTTTACCAGCTCGCTTTGCAGCGCTACGCATACTTTTCCAAATACGCACAGCCTGTTTATAATTTAAGCGTGATTTTTGCGCAATTTCAGCCATTGCATAGACATGATATAAAGGTAAAACAGTTGCAGGTTCAACCTGTAATACATCCTTTAATCCACACATTTCTAAGTAAGAGAGGGATGATGGGTTTAGTTGATGCAGAGCTGCCCATTCCCGATAGCGACCTTTTTTAATTAAAAAACTTGAGAACGGCTGTAGTCCATACACACCAAAGGCACTATACAGCGTTGCTTCCTCTTCCTCCGAAAGCTGAATCTCGTCAAATAAAAGTTGGAATTGCCTTACGTATTGGGCACGCTGAACGACTGGAACGACCTCCTGTAGAAACACTTCAGTCAAAGGTAAAATTGCTCGTAAAATGACTGCTAATGAATTTGACTCTCCAGCACGTTGAGCAAAAGTAGCTAGTTCAAACAAATCCTGCATTTGTGGTAAATCGACCTGTGCCAACTTTTCAAGCAGTAAATCCTCTTTCTGTAATAGCACATAAAATAATAATTTTAGTGATTGTAGAGAAATTTCTGCTGAAGAGTGAACAAGATTATTTATAAATGCCAATTCCTGTTCACGACGAGGCTTCTCATAAAAAAGTACTGCCCATAGTAGCATATATAGACGAAGGCGATTGGCAAAAAGCCCTTGTCTTTCTAATAAAAATTCTCTTACTAGCTCTTGGATGGCATCATAAAATGGATCTGTCGCAAATAGTCGTGATCGATTAGAAAGCTCTGTAAGAATGCTCTCAAAAGATTGCGTGCTTTGTTCGATAAAATATTTCATATAAGGTGAATCTAACGAATGTCCAGGTGTTTCATTTAAATGTCGCCATATCGAATTAAAAATGGTTAGCTCCATATAGAGCTTATAAAGAGGTTGCCATTCACGCTCAAAGGGCATATGTCGACGAAGACGCTCCAAAGCATCAGTTCTTACAGCGGAAAGCCCATAACCTTCTAGTATGCGCCCAGGTGGTAATAATCGTTTCATCACCTCATCCACCATCATCGACCAGCTTTGTGGGCTGCGCTCATCTGCTAAAGATTTTAATTGAACAGATTTTTGTGCACGCCAAGCACTCGACCAATTTTGAACAGAATCAAAATATTGGTAGAGAGCGAGTAAAGCACCTATTTGATGTCGACACCATTTTGCTTGAGGACAGCTACAATGTAGCTCTTCCTTTGAAAAATCAATTTCAACAGAAGCGGGTCTGACATCTTGAACACTTGCATATAATATAGAACTTGCTCCATTAAATCGTTCAAAAACAATGGACTTATTCCTTACTGAAAAGACAGCACGGCGCACTAGTTCCTCATCTTCGGTAGAGGAAGGATGTAACCCTTGTTCAGCTTCTTTTAATTTAGTCAGCACAAATGCTTGATGTTCCTTAGCTAATTGCGATATAGACAATGCCATAACCTCACTCCTTTCATCATGTATGGCTATAGTTAACATTGTTTATTGTAAAAAGGAAAAAAAGACTGTCCTTCCATTATACGATTAAAATGCAGTAATGATAAGCTGAATGATCAGAAAGAAA
>NZ_DJAU01000029.1:0-74570 GCF_002429725.1 Lysinibacillus sp. UBA5994
GTTCGATCCCGGTCGGGACCGCCATTATTATTGCCGGTGTAGCTCAGTTGGTAGAGCAACTGACTTGTAATCAGTAGGTCGTGGGTTCGACTCCTATCGCCGGCACCATTCCCTTGGAGGGGTAGCGAAGTGGCTAAACGCGGCGGACTGTAAATCCGCTCCTTAGGGTTCGGCGGTTCGAATCCGTCCCCCTCCACCATTTTAGGGGCATAGTTCAACGGTAGAATAGAGGTCTCCAAAACCTTTGGTGTGGGTTCGATTCCTACTGCCCCTGCCAGGTATTGAGGTACTCGTTCATATATGGCTGTTATTATATAGTGGCGGTTGTGGCGAAGTGGTTAACGCATCGGATTGTGGTTCCGACATTCGTGGGTTCGATTCCCATCAGTCGCCCCATTTTAAAATTGGGGTATAGCCAAGCGGTAAGGCAACGGATTTTGATTCCGTCATGCCTAGGTTCGAATCCTAGTACCCCAGCCATTTTTAATTTCACGAGCCATTAGCTCAGTTGGTAGAGCATCTGACTTTTAATCAGAGGGTCGAAGGTTCGAGTCCTTCATGGCTCATCATTTTTTAATTAACATGCGCCCGTAGCTCAATTGGATAGAGCGTCTGACTACGGATCAGAAGGTTATGGGTTCGACTCCTGTCGGGCGCGCCAATAAAATCATGTTTACGGAATGTAGCTCAGCTTGGTAGAGCACTTGGTTTGGGACCAAGGGGTCGTAGGTTCGAATCCTGTCATTCCGACCATCTTTCATGATAAATGGGGCCTTAGCTCAGCTGGGAGAGCGCCTGCCTTGCACGCAGGAGGTCAGCGGTTCGATCCCGCTAGGCTCCACCATTGTAATATTTTTGGAGGTATACCCAAGTCTGGCTGAAGGGATCGGTCTTGAAAACCGACAGGCGGGTAACACCGCGCGGGGGTTCGAATCCCTCTACCTCCTCCATTTCGGGTCAGTAGCTCAGTTGGTAGAGCATTAGATTGAAGCTCTAAGTGTCGGCGGTTCGATTCCGTCCTGACCCACCATTATTTGCGGGTGTAGTTTAATGGTAAAACCTCAGCCTTCCAAGCTGATGTCGTGAGTTCGATTCTCATCACCCGCTCCAAAATGGGCCTATAGCTCAGCTGGTTAGAGCGCACGCCTGATAAGCGTGAGGTCGATGGTTCGAGTCCATTTAGGCCCATCATTATTCCGAAGTAGCTCAGTTGGTAGTAGCACCTGACTGTTAATCAGGTTGTCGCAGGTTCGAGTCCTGCCTTCGGAGCCACGGCCCGTTGGTCAAGTGGTTAAGACACCGCCCTTTCACGGCGGTAACACGGGTTCGAATCCCGTACGGGTCATCAAGCATGTAGCACAGATGTGTGTTACATGCTTTTTTCTATTCTCCTGTTCGTTAATCGATAAAAGATAATGCAATAGCAGAAAAAGACCTATTGGCAAGGTGAGGGACTGAATTTCATTCCCCTAGCATCTTTCTATGGGCATCCTATAAGCCGTTTCACCTACCACGTACACATCCATGGTCAATACTTTTGTGAAGGCTGCTTGACGATTTCTCTAGTATAGCGATACAGGCGAAATCCTGGCCAGAGAATTTGTGAAACTGGTTCTGCTCTATGCGAAAGCGAAGCAATAGCAGCAAGTAAGTAGCCCAGAACGAATAGCTTTTTCACCATTTACAAATATTCTATTGATTTCTTTGTTCTACAACCCCCTGAAAAAGGCTACATGACTACTGTAGCCTTTTTATAATAATTAAAATCTTTCTCCCTTACATTCTCTTACAAAGAGAGTCTATAGAGTAAATATGAACAAACTATTTCATATATAAAATATGTATGTTTTTTCAATTACTATTTTCATGGTGCTTGTTGTTTTGTTCCTCTAATATGAGGATAAGTGGAGGAATCGATATGAATATACAGGAGATACAGCAATTTTTAAGTCTATATCAGACAGAACAAAATGAATCAGAACTTTGGTTAAAGAATAGATTACAGGCAGTTAAGGATGCAGGTGAATATCACCCAACAACAGAGGAGCTAGTTTTTGGCGCACGTGTGGCATGGCGAAATAGCAATAAGTGTATTGGACGTCTATTTTGGCAGTCACTGCATGTGGTAGATGCACGTGATGTTTTAGATGAAAAGGCTATTTTTCAAAAATTACTAGAACATATTGATTATGCGACAAATCATGGGAAAATCCGCCCAACTATAACAGTGTTTGCTTCAGATAGAGTACGGATTTGGAATCATCAACTAATTCGTTATGCAGGCTATGAAACAGATGCAGGCATTATTGGAGATTCACAGTCCGTTAAATTTACAAAAGTGTGTGAGTCGTTAGGATGGAGAGGTAAAGGAACTGATTTTGATGTACTACCACTCGTTATACAGGTGGATAATCGTGCTCCTCAAATGTTTGTAATTCCTGAAGAAAATATAGTAGAGGTCTCAATCCGTCATCCAGAGTCAAACGATATGGAAAAATTAGGAATGAAGTGGTATGCCGTACCTATTATTTCGAGTATGCGTTTTCAAATGGCTGGAATTGATTTTCAAGCAGCTCCATTTAACGGCTGGTATATGGGAACAGAGATTGGTGCACGAAATTTAGCAGATCATGATCGTTATAATATGTTACCTGCAATTGCAGAGATTTTTAATCTTGATACAACCAAACATGCGTCTCTTTGGCGTGATCGTGCTTTAGTAGAACTTAATATTGCTGTTCTTCACTCATTTAAAGAAGATGGTGTGAGCATTGTTGATCATCATACAGCAGCTCAGCAGTTTAAATTGTTTGAGGAGGCAGAAAAATCAACAGGAAGAGAAGTTACAGGCAACTGGACATGGTTAATCCCACCACTTTCCCCTGCCACAACTCATATATTCCATAAACCCTATGTAAATATTTATCATACACCAAATTATTTTTACCAAAAACCATGCTATTAGTGTAAAGGAATTGTTTACTTTCAATACTTTTGATGAGAGAGGGCGCTTACTATGTTAAATCAGCAAATTCCCAATATCCCATGGAGACAATTGACGACACCTTATGGTAGAGGTACAGCCATTCCTAAGCTGATAGAACAGGAGCAATACACACAACTAGCTGAATTAATTGAACATCAAGGTACACTGTGGCAGGTGACACCATGGGTTTTGCTTGTCCTGCTAAAAAAGCTTACTAGTAAAAAATTAGAGGTTGTCTCCTTACAAGAGGTACAGTTATATTTAGCTGTGGCACATGCTATTACCAAGGATTATCTCGAGCCAGTCAATACTGTTAAAAATATGCAGGAGCTATTAGACGTCAACTATTTGTGGATAGAAAATGAGGATAATGATGAGCAGGAGTGGGAGAAAGAAACGCCAAAGGGCTATGAGGAGCAAGCTTTTGTAGGCTATTACTATTATAGTTATATGCTTTTACAAGAGGCTGTTCCTATTTTTTCTACTATAACAGCTCGTAATAATGAAGCATCAGAATGCCTTGCTGAATTGCTAACATTACTCCAGCAACCCGACAATTAAGTAATGTGTAAACACTATATAGAAATAGAGCAGATGGAGGAATCTAATCCACCTGCTTTATTTAATTTTAATGCACATATTCATCCTTAGAGGCTCTCATTGAGCAAAAGAAGAGTAACATTGCTACAACGACAAAGAGCCATCCCGCAATATTCCAGCCGCCAAATAAATCATGCAAGTAGCCAAAAAGAATAGGACCAATTGCGGCAAATAAATAACCCAAAGATTGTGCAAAGCCTGATAAATCTGCTGCTTCAAATGCAGTACGAGTACGGAGAGTGAAGAACATCATTGCTAGGGCAAATGAAGAACCACCTGCTAACCCTAGAAGAACCATCCACAGTACCCCAAGACTTGTCCATTCCATGACAACCCCAACAAAGCCTACTAAATAGAAGGATGTAAACATCAATACAAGTGGGCGTTGAGAAGTCATTTTACCAGCAATAATAGGCACTGCTAAGGCCATTGGTACTTGTGAGAATTGCATGATTGAAAACATCCAGCCAGCTTTATCAGGTGCTAAACCTTGAGCAATATAGATCTCAGGTATCCAAGCTGCTGTTGTGTAGAATAATAAAGACTGTAAACCCATTGCCCCTGTGACAGCCCAAGTAACTTGTGATTTCCATAAAGGTGTACTGGTCTTCTTAGATGTAGTAACTGGTTCTGGTTTATTTGATTTTAGTTGAGGTATCCAAATTAAGATTGTAATTAGAACGAGTATGAGTGCAATGGAAAGTGCACCTTGCCAGCCTAACGATGAATTAGCTATCGGATAGCTAATACCAGCACCAAGGCCAGCAGTAAAATTCATGGACATGGTGAAAAAGGCCATTAATAAACCCACATGATAGGGAAATTTCAACTTCAATAATCCTGGAATTAGTACATTTCCAAAAGAAATGGCTACGCCAATTAGCACAGTACCCAATAGAAGTAATTCTGTAGTACCAAGTGAACGTAGGACAATTCCTAAAGCCAAGAGAAAAGTGGATAAAAATAATGTTAGCTCAAGCCCTAGTTTGCGTGCTACAACTGGTGCAAATGGAGATATAACAGCAAAAGCCAGCAATGGTATCGTTGTTAGAAAGCCTGCCAAAACATTAGATATTCCAAGATCTTCACGGATAAAGGATATAATTGGGCCAACAACAGTTAGTGGCATTCGTAATGTAGAGGCTATAAAGATAACTCCAAAGACTAAAAGTAAGGTTGTTCCTTTCCAGCTAATTTTTTTACTTGGAAAACTAGTGGAATGATCATTTGTAGTCAAAATAAAATCCCCCCTAATAATAACCATTCTAATTGAACTACTATAACACTTTATCACACTATTAAAAATAGTAGAAGATTCATAAAATACAGAACATTTGTGGTTGTATTGAAATGTCTATGGTCTTATGTTAGTATAATAAACATCATAAATTTAATAATTATATGCCTCATGTTTGTATTGAGGTAGAGGTCGCGATATTTATAAGTATGCTAATTGAAATGACAAGCATTGATGAAATTAGTTGAAAGGAAATATTGCCGAAGTGTGAGGGGACTTGAAAACCTCATGCTGGGGCTGTCTCCGAAAGGAACAGAACTGTCACGTTTGCACAACGTGTTGAGCTATCATGTAGGAAAAACTGAGGATTAATGTAGCCATCACAGTGTATATGTGATGGCATTTTTTTGCCTCATAAATAGGAAGGAAGCTATATCGTGAGTGAAATAAAAGTAAATCAGCTCGGACATAAAGCACCGAAGCTGAAAAAAGAATTAAAAAGCCGTCATATTACAATGATTTCTTTAGGCGGTACAATTGGTACGGGACTATTTTTAGCCAGTGGAGGAGCAATTGCTCAGGCAGGGCCTGGAGGAGCATTGCTGGCCTATGCTTTAATTGGTATTATGGTGTATTTTTTAATGACAAGCTTAGGGGAAATGGCTGCCTATATGCCATCCTCAGGTTCATTTAGTACGTATGCAACCAAATTTGTAGATCCTGCCTTGGGCTTTGCATTAGGCTGGAACTACTGGTATAACTGGGCAATCACCATTGCTGCCGAAATTGCTGCTGTGTCATTAATTATGAAATATTGGTTCCCAGATAGCTCATCAGCACTTTGGACAGTATTATTTATTGCTGTGGTATTGACGTTTAATTTACTATCCGTAAAAAGTTATGGTGAAAGTGAATATTGGTTTGCCATGATTAAAGTAGCAACGGTTATTGTTTTTATTATCATTAGCTTACTAATGATTTTTGGTATTTTAGGTGGGCAGGCTCCTGTAGGTTTCACTAATTTCTTTGTTAGTGATGGGCCATTCCATGGTGGCTTCCTTGCTACATTTGGTATTTTCCTAGCTGCAGGATTTTCATTCCAAGGAACAGAATTACTAGGAATTACAGCTGGTGAAACAGATGATCCTGGTAAAAATATTCCGAAGGCTGTTAAATCTGTATTTTGGCGTATTCTTTTGTTTTATATTTTAGCGATTGGTGCAATTGGGATGTTAATTCCATTTACAGACGAACGTTTATTATCAGAAGATATCGCAGTATCACCGTTTACACTAGTGTTTGACCGCCTAGGTATTGCCTTTGCTGCTTCATTAATGAATGCCATTATTTTAACGGCTATGCTGTCAGCAGGAAATTCAGGACTATATGCATCTTCTCGTATGTTATGGCAATTAGCAGTGGATGGACATGCACCTAAATTTTTTGCAAAGCTAAGTCGTAGAGGTATTCCGATTTATGCACTTATGGCAACATTAGCTGTAGGCTGTTTAGCATTTTTGGCATCCTTCTTTGGCGATGGAGTGGTTTATATCTGGCTATTAAATGCTTCTGGAATGTCTGGCTTTATTGCATGGCTAGGTATTGCGTTTAGTCATTATCGTTTCCGCCGAGCGTTTGATGCACAAGGCTTAGATCCAAAGTTATTACCTTATAAAGCCAAATTATATCCGTTTGGACCATTATTTGCTTTTACAGTTTGTATGATCGTAGTCATTGGACAAAATTACACAGCCTTTACAGGCGATAAGATTGATTGGTACGGTATCCTTGTTTCGTATATTGGGATTCCATTATTTTTAGCATTATGGTTTGGCTATAAATTAAAGCACAAAACAAAAATGCTTCCACTTGAAGATTGTGATTTAAAAGTTGAAGATTAAATAATAGAGCTGTTCTATAAACCAAAGAGTGATGGTTTATGGATCAGCTCTTTTTTCAACACTCATAAACAAAATCTCTCTAATCAAACATCATAAATATGGTAATGTAATATACATATGGAAATTGGGTTTGATAGGAGAGGTGCATCATAGTGCAAAAGCATATTTTACTTGTAGAAGACGATGAAGCCATTCGTGAAATGGTTGATAATTACTTAACGATGGAAGGTTTCCAGGTCACAACAGCGACTAATGGCGAAGAGGCATTACAAAATTGTTTGCAAAATATCTTTGATTTGGTCATCTTAGATATTATGATACCTAAATTAAATGGATTGGAAGTATTAAAGATTATTAGAGAGCAGGCAGCACTTCCTATCATTATTATGTCTGCAAAAGACAGTGATGTTGATAAAGCATTGGGCTTAGGGTTAGGGGCAGATGATTATATTGCTAAACCCTTTTCTATGCTAGAATTTTCAGCACGTGTAAAGGCTGTTATCAGAAGAGCTACGAAATACTCTAGTCAAGCTGAACAAAAGCAAGAGGTCCTCGAAATTGATAATTTAAAGATAGATATTGTTAATTTCTCAATAACAAAGAGCGGACAAGAGATAAAGCTGACATCAAAGGAATTTTCCATTTTAAAATTGTTTGTGACAAATCGTCACAGAGTTTTTACCAAAGAGCAAATTTATCAGATGATATGGAAAGATGCCTATTACGGAGACGAAAATATTATAAATGTACATATCAGAAGACTACGTGAAAAAATAGAAGATGATCCGTCACATCCTCACTATATTAAAACCCTATGGGGAATCGGCTATAAGTTTGAAGGGTAAAAATATATGATATTTCTATTATTAATAATTGTATTGCTAATTGGCATTCTCATTTTTCAATGGAAAGTCAAGAAGGAACAAGAACGAGCTATCCAATATATTCATCGAAAACTACATGTAATTGTGAATGAGCAGACGTATGAAAAGATTCTAATAACAACTACAAATTCAGAAATTCAACAGTTACTTATTACACTGAATACTTTGCTAGATCAACATCAAAAAGTCCAGGCTACACATCATAAAATGGAAAATTCTATGAAAAAGATGTTGGCCAATATTTCGCATGATCTTAAAACGCCTTTAACCGTTGTACTTGGCTATATTGAAATGCTTCAACTTCAAAACGCGAATAGTGACGAGGAACAGCAACGTTTACTTACGGGTGTACATGCTAAAACATTAGAGGTATTAAAAATTATTCATACATTTTTTGACTTGGCAAAATTAGAGGCTGGGGACACAGATTATCCAATCACTAAAATCAATGTCAGTGAAATATGCCGAAAAAATGTTTTGTCTTTTTACGATTTGGTTACTTCATTGGGATTAGATATTAAAATTGATATCCCTGAAAGCTCCATATATGCACTTGGTAATGAAGAAGCATTAAATAGAGTGCTAAACAATCTACTGTCTAATGCTATTGCATATGGAGCAGATGGCAATGTAATTGGAATTACTATAAGAAACGATGAAGCCAATATTGATATTGATGTGTGGGATTGTGGCAAGGGCATTGATGAATACCATATCGATCGCGTTTTTGAAAGGATGTATACACTTGAGGATTCTCGAAATAAATCTTTCCAAGGTAGCGGTCTGGGACTAACGATTACAAAGCGGCTTGTAGAAATAATGAATGGCTCGATCCGTTTATCGAGTATTCCCTATGAAAAAACTATTTTTACGATTTCGTTAAAGCGAATGATGTATTGAATCCATTATGCTTGTAGAGCTTTAATGCTTTGCAGGCTTTTTTACTTAAGAAATTTGTAAGAATGCAGTAATAAAATAGAGAGTTTCATTTTTTATAATGAAACTAGTCACAATTGAGGGAGAGAATTACATGACATACATTGTAAAAACAAATCAGCTTACGAAAGTGTACGATGGAAAGGAAGTTGTTTCTGCTGTCAATATGAACGTTAAGAAAGGTGAGATTTATGGATTTTTAGGTCCTAATGGTGCGGGTAAAACGACTGTTATGAAGATGCTAACTAATCTTACGAAACCTACAAGTGGGGATGTAGAAATTTTGGGGGCGAAATTGACGGACAAATCCTATGAAATACTAAAAAGAATGGGGACAATTATTGAATATCCTATTTTTTATGAAAAATTAACGGCTAGAGAGACCCTGGAATTACATTGTGAATACATGGGTTATTATGATAAGAAAGAAATTGCACATGTTCTTAATTTAGTAAAGTTATCGAATACAGAGAATAAGCAGGTTAAAGATTTTTCTCTGGGGATGAAGCAAAGATTAGGCATCGCAAGGGCCATTATTACAAAGCCAGAGTTACTTATATTAGACGAACCAATTAATGGATTGGACCCAGTAGGGATAAAGGAGTTAAGAGAGCTTTTCAAGATGCTTTGTAAGGAGTACGGCATAACTATTATTATCTCTAGTCATATTCTAGCTGAAATAGAACAATTGGTCGATACAATAGGTGTTATTAAGAATGGAAGGCTCATCACTGAGGTAGCAATGGATACTATTAATCGTGATCAGGTCAATTATACGGAAGTGATCGTAAGTGATGGGAAAAAGGCAGCGTTTATTATTGAAAGCGAATTAAACATTACGAATTTTAAGCTGATGGATGATAACTCTATACGTATATACGACTCAACAGTATCCCAACAAAGCCTATCGAGAGCATTAATTGAACATGACGTTGAGATTGAAGAGATTAGTAAAAAAACTAGTTCATTAGAGGATTATTTCTTAAAGCTAATCAATGGAGGTGTTGTCCATGCTTAATTTAATGCGTTTAGAAATGAAAAAATTTCATTTAGGTTCATATGTTAAAGGAGCCATTATCGCTAATTTTGTTATTCTTGGTTTTTTGTTTATGATTTTATTTATTTCTAAAGTGGAAGGAGACCCAGGGCTTGAAAATTATGAGGTTGCATTCAGTGTTATTGATTCATTTGTAAGAGCAGTTTTTATGATTTTTGCTTCTACGTTAATAGCTAAGTTAATCATCGGAGAATATAAATTTAAAACCATTACATTAGCCTTTATGTATCCTATAAGTAGAAAGAAATTAATGGTCGCAAAGCTTGCTATTGTCATGCTATTTACTTTCAGTATGATCATTATCTCCAATGCTCTTATTACAACCATTTTTTGTATCATAAGCGATCGATATGAATTAATTCCTGATGTACTATCTAGTTCTTTAATTATCCAGCAAATACCTTCTGTATTGATGAATGCGATTGCTGCCTCAGGTATAGCTTTAATCCCATTGTATTTCGGGATGAGAAAATACTCTATACCGACAACTATCATTTCATCTATTATAATTGTGTCTGTAACTTCGTCAAATTCAGGTAACTTTACTTTAAACGATATTATTATTATTCCAATTACTTTAGCAATCGTGGGTCTTGGTATTGCTTATTTAGCCATTAGAAATATCGAAAAGGTGGATGTTTAATCAAAAAGATACCAGGTGCTCATTGCTATAGAGTACCTGGCTTTTTGTTATCCAAAAATTGTTTCCCACAGTAAGTAAATATTTAACGTAACAACAACGACTACGACAAACCAACCTAAAACAGTTGTAATACGGTGATTAACTAGGCTTCCCATAATGTCTCGTTTACTTGTAAACATAACAAGAGGGACAAGTGCAAAGGCAATACCAAATGATAAAACAACTTGACTAAGAACGAGAGCATAGGTAGCATTCACACCAGAGGCAATGATTGCAAGTGGTGGCACCATGGTAATCGCTCTACGTAAATAAAGAGGTATTTTTCTTTGAATGAAGCCTTGCATCACTACGTCACCAGCTAAAGTCCCTACAGAGGAGCTAGCAAGCCCTGCAATAAGTAAACCAAGACCAAAGGAAATGGCAGCCATTGGGCCCAGAATATCTTTTAAGCCATTATAGGCAACATCTAAATCTTCAACTACAACGCCTTGGGTATGGAATACGGCTGCGGCAATTATGAGCATGCTCATATTGATGGCACCAGCAATAATCATAGCGATGATAATATCGATAAATTCAAAACGGAAAATACGTTTTTTTTCTGCCTCATTTCGACCAATAATACGACTTTGAGTTAAAGAAGAATGTAAGTAAATAGCATGAGGCATAACGGTTGCACCTAAAATACCTGTTGCTAATAATAGTGAATCTACACCTTCAAAGTGTGGTGTGAACATGCCAATCGCCACATCGCCCCATGCTGGCTGCGCTAAAAATGTTTGGAAGGCAAATGCCAATACAACAATTAAAACCATTCCAGAAATTCCTGCTTCAAAGGCTCTAAATCCTCTTCTTTGCAACTCTAAAATAGCGAATGAACCTACTGCTGTAATCAATGCGGCGGGAAGCATTGGGATATTAAAAAGTAAATAAAGCCCTAATGCTGCTCCGATAAATTCCGCGAGGTCTGTGGCAATGATGACCAATTCCGCCTGTATCCATAAAAAGATAGATGTTTTTTTAGAAAAATGCTCGCGTGCTACTTCAGGTAAATTTTTTCCTGTCGCAATCCCAAGCTTGGCAGACAGGGACTGAATTAACACGGCCATTAAATTAGAAAAGGCTATAACCCAAAGTAGCAGGTAGCCGTATTGAGAGCCTGCTGTAATATTTGTAGCAAAATTGCCAGGATCAATATAGGCAACTGCTGCAATGAAAGCAGGTCCTAAAAATGGCAAGAATCTTCGCCAACCTTTTATATCTCCATCTAAAACCGCCTCTGCAGACGATTTTGTGACTCGTTTGTAAACCATATTGTTCCCTCGTTTCAAAAAGTATCATCAGTGAAATAAAGTTTCCTATAGGAAAATAAGATATTAGTATTCTAACGCTAGGAATAAAAAAAGTGAAGTAGTTTGCTTTATCCTTCTAAAATAAGTATGCTCTTTTGGATGAAGTGAATGAGTAGAAAAATTAAATTGCAGGAAAAATTCGAAATTTATAGAACTAATGAAATGTAGAAGGGAGACAAGGTGATGGATATGGTATGGGTAAAATCAAAAGTAACAATTCCACGTACAGTGCCAAATGTATTAGAGAGGAAGAAATTATTTTCTATTTTATCTAACAATCGAATGAAAAAACTAACCATTATACGGTCAGCCGCAGGATACGGAAAGACGACTCTTTTAAGTCTGTGGTTGAAGCATATTGATGAATCGGTAGCATGGTTTACTATCGATCAGAATGACAATGATCCTGTGAGATTTTTAAAGTACTTAATACATACATTATCTTTTAGCATATTGAATATAGAACAAAAGTTAAACAATATACTAGATGAAACACCACCTTTTGAAATAATTATAGATACACTGTTAAACGATTTAGATACATATAAAGAAAATATTCATATTGTTTTTGATAATTTTCAAGAAATCCACAACCCTCAAATTCATCAAATTATCAATCGACTTATTGAATATTTACCAGCCAATGTACGGATCTATATAACCACACGAACTAATTTAGAACTTCCACTAGCAAAATGGCGTGTAAAAGGTTGGATACTAGAAGTCGGGACGGGTCAATTATGTTTTGATTTAGAAGAGCTACAATCTTTCTTTAATTCTGTTACTAATGATGAACAGAAGGATGCGCTGAAGCCTTTATTAAAGACTACAGGGGGCTGGATAGCAGGTATCCAACTGATAAAGCTATCAACAGGTGGAATGATAGGTAATCTTAGTAGTGAAGAAATTTTAGCCAAAGCTAGTTCATATATACATGAGTACTTCATGCAAGAAATTCTTTTAATATTACCTCAAGAATTGCAAGATTTTCTACTAAGAACTTCCATTTTAAACTACTTAGATCCGAGTGTTTGTGCATCCATCACGAACGGATTAGATAGTTTAACTACATTCTCAGAGCTGGAGAAAAATTGTTTGTTTATCGAACAAGTACAAGCTCATCCACCCGTTTATCGTTACCAAACTTTATTTAGGCATGCCCTACAGGTAGAATTTCAAAGGCAATATTCCTATGAAATGATTACCTCTATTTATTACGAAGCAGCCACTAATTTATGCCAAAGAGAAGACTATGTAGCGGCAATTGAGCTTGCTTTAAATGGCGAATTATATAAGCTTGCACATGAATGGATTCAAAAATATTTAGTCGAAATATTTGCCGAGGGACATACTCTATTATTCGGGCAGTGGATACAGAAATTAAGGAATGCTCAGTTTCCAGTAGATATTAATATGCTTGTCTTATATATTACTACTCTGTTTTCAACCCATGAAATTGATCAGGCGAATAAAATCATAGAGGAACTACTATTTAAACAAAATAAATGGAAATGGATGGAGGGTTTTCAGTTCATTGCTGTATCAAAAATCTTTGAAATTATACAGGCTTATATAGGTTATATGGAAGATGGAGACATTGAAAAGGCAAAAGTAGGTTTACAAACACGCGTAAATGTAAGAAAGAATAAGTCATCTTTATATCATATTTCTTTAAAATATAATCAATTTGAGCCTAGAATTTTATGTACTTTTGTAGGTGCAAAAGGAAAATTCTTACCAGTAGTAAAAATGGATGAACTGATTCAAGTGTTGAATGAAAGTGAAATAAGGGAGCGAAATATTACAGGCGTTACCTATGGATTACTAGCTGAAATTTTGTATGAAATAAATGATTTAGATAGAGCAAGTAAAGAGTTAGAAATCGGTTTACAATATGGTTTACATTTTCAAGATCCAGGATTATTTATACCAATGTACTTATTAAAGGCTCGTATTTATATGACTAAAAAACAATTCGAAGAAGCACATCTGTTATTGCTTGAAGCTATGAAGGAAACCGATAAACCTTATTGGATAGGTATGCTCTATATTATGAAAGCACAATCTTATTTATTGGAAGGAAATATTTCATATGCACAACAGGAATTTTTTAGAGTGACGGATTTTATCAATTATAGAATTGCATCAAAAAATCCATTTTATTTATTAGTTCAAGGTAAAATTCTATATGCTAAAAATCAACTGGAGGAAGCATTGCAAATTGCTATTCGTTTAAAAGAAGGAGCAACTCAGGAAAAGCAAATCGTTACGCTTATTGAAGCGGGCTTGCTAGAAGCCATTTGTCATTTTTCACTTGGTAAAGAGGATTTCGCTTTAACAGTATTACATGATGCTCTTGAACATGGAGTGTCCTACGGGTATTACCGTACATTTATAGAGGAGGATTCTATCTGGCCATTACTTAATAAATACTGGCGTCTACGTCAGCATAATAAGGGAGATACATTTAAGTCAGTGCCGTTAGCCTATGTAAATAAACTATTACTAAATGACAGCACAGAAGATGAGTTTTTCACTAACTTTACTGCAAGAGAAAAAGATGTTCTGCAATTACTCGCAGAAGGTGCTTCTAATAAGGAGATTGCACAACAATTGCAGCTGACAGAGGGAACAATTCGTATATATTTAACAGGAATTTACAGTAAAATAAGTGTGAAATCTCGCACGAAGGCCATTTTATGGGCAAAAGAATGGCTAGGCTTTTAAAGTTGTTAAAGAGAAAGGAGGTCTGCATGTGCCAAATATTTTATTAGCCTCAAAAACAACAGTCCCTCAAACGGGCAAGCAAATTATTGAGCGAGAACGATTAAATGCCATTCTACTCCAGTCAACAGCAAAACTTATAGTAGTACAAGCGCCAGCAGGGTATGGTAAAACCACTTTTCTAAGTAGTTGGTTTCAGCAACTTGAGACGGCAGTAGCATGGTATACGGTGGACCAAACAGACAATGATTTAAATCGCTATTGGAAGTATTTAATTCATGCTATTGGTCACTCATTACAGCCAGAAGCTGCCTCTCGGATTAATTCTATACTCCATGCACAACCACAGTTACCATTAGAGTTTTTAGTGGACTCTCTCTTATATGAATTATCGCTATCTACTAAAAAGATTCATATTATGATTGATGATTATCATCATATTCATAATATTGCTATCCATCAAGCGATGACTCGACTAATTGATTTCTTACCTGAAAATTGCTTTATTTATTTGACTAGTAGATCAACTATTTCATTACCTATTGCAAAGTGGAGATTAAACCATTGCTTACTTGAAATTGGTTTAGAGCAACTTCTTTTTACGTATGAAGAGACAAAAGAATTTTATAAAAATTTAAATAAAAAGCTGGATGTAAAGGTATTTCAAAAGGTTTTTGAGATAACAGAGGGCTGGCCAACAGGGTTGCAACTAACTAATTTAGCAGATTTCCATAATGTAGACAAAGAGTTAAAAGAAAGTAATTTATATGTGTTCCAATATTTAATGAGTGAGGTTTTTTCCAAACTAGCACCATCCCTCCAAATTTTTCTTCTTTATACTTCACTTTTGGAACAATTAACCGCTGATACATGTAATGTCCTAACAAACCGTACTGATGCTCAACTAGTCTTATTAGAGCTTGATCAACAAGGATTATTTATTAGTAGAGTAGAAGCAAAAGGGCAGGTTTTTCGATATCACAATTTATTTAGAGAAGCATTGCGCCAAGAATTGAGCAATCGTTTTACTCAGCAGGATATTTTGTATTTATATGAAAAGGCAGCTGTAGCTTTATATAATAATGGAAATTTTTTATCTGCTATAGAGCTTGCTTTATGCGGCAACGTATTTATGTATGCTGAACAATGGATTCAGGAGCATCTTGTAACATTTCTTTCCTGTGGACATTCAACATCTTATGTAAAATGGATTGATACATTTTTGTCTAATGGCTATGAGGTACACCCAGAGTTGATGGTAATGTATGCCTATACACTCGCAGCATTACACAATTTAGAAGATGCTTATCGGACGATCCTAGACCTAGAACAAAAGCATAGGACTAATCAATGGATGAATAAAAGTGAGTATGCATCTGCTGTCGATGATTTTCTAGGTGTGAAAGCCTATGTCTTTGTCATGAAAAACGGAGATCTTTCTCAAGCTGGGGAATATATTCGACAAAGACTTGAGAGAAATCCAGTTGATTCCAAATGGGACGCAATATTTATACAATATAATCAAACAGAGCCTATGTTGTTTAGAACAAATATCGGATCTCGAGGAAAGTTACTTTCAGATGAACAGGCTATGTCTTATTTTGCTAAGTTTAGAACAGGGAAATTTAAAAACTTAAGTATGACGGGCTATAGCTATGGCGTGCGTGCAGAAAAATTATATGAGTGGAACCAATTTGCTGAGCTATCAATAGAATTAGAGGAAGCTATACGTTCTGGACATCAATTTCAAGATGCAGGATTGTTAGTACCGATGTATATTCTTAAAAGTAAAATAGCCGTGTTAGAAGAGCAATATATAGTTGCTCAAGGCGTTTTAGATCATGCAATTGAAGCTGTCAATGAACGCCATTGGATTGATAGTATAAGAGTAATGAAGGCACTTTTATTTTTACGTGAAGATAATGTTGTCCAAGCAGAACAGGAGTTAGCTAAGGTCAAAGTAGATAAGGATTTTACATTTTATTTGCTAGTAAAAGCACGTTATTTACTCATGGAAGGACATCTACTAGCAGCGCAGCAATTGATTATACAGGTGCAATCAGAGGCGCAACAACAAGAACAGCTATCTACTCGTATAGAAGCGACAATTTTATTAGCCATATGTTTGGTTGAGCAAGGACAAGCAGATGAGGCGTTAGAAAAATTACACCAAGCCTTGAAATTAGCCGAACCATATCAATATATCAGAACCTTTATAGATGAGCCTCAAACATATGCTTTATTAAAAAAAGCTATTCGAAAGCAATCTTCCAAAAAGGAGTGTAGGGAGGTTTCCATGAGCTACGTTGAGCACTTGCTCCAATGTGCTCAAAAGTATAAGCAAATTTCACCATTGGCTTCCCTTACAACTCGTGAACAGGAAATATTTACATTATTATCAAAAGGTGCTTCTAATAAAGAAATAGCCGAGCAGCTATTTTTATCGGAAGGTACAGTAAGAGTCTATCTCTCGGGGATTTATAGTAAGTTAGGTGTTAAAAATCGAGCACAGGCAATATTATTAAACACGCTGGAATAAGGTTATCCGTTATCTTTTTTAGGTAGCGGTCTTTTTTTTACATAAAACAATTAACATTCCTCAATAGTGGAAGTATCTGAAATTTTCTAAGATAAAGGGAGGAGAATACTTGATTTTAAGAGGAAGGAGCGAGAGGAATGAAAAGAATCTCGAACATGATGATTGTTCTAATATTGCTCTTTTTCCAATATGGGCAAGTTCCAGCCTCTTATGCGAATGAGCATAATGCTATTGAAGAAGGAGCGGATAGTCATGCTAAAAAGAGCCTTAACAAAAATCTAGTTGGTAATGCAAGATTCCATACAGCGCCAAATGACACGGGCATAACACTTGTAGCCTATGGAGGGGCAGGAGGGCATGTTGATATTCCAGCTGTTATTAACGGACAGCCCGTTACGATAATAGGGGAATCTTCATTTTTCAATAAGAATGTGACAAGTGTAACTATCCCTGAAAGTGTGACCAAAATAGGGGATAGAGCATTTTTGATGAATCAGATCACGACTGTGACCCTCCCTAATAGATTAGAGAGTATAGGTAATCTAGCGTTTTTTGACAATCGGTTATCGACTGTCTATATTCCTGATAGCGTAAAAACAATAGGAGCAGAATCATTTGCGAATAATCAGCTAACAGCAGTGACAATTCCAGATGGTATAACAAGAATTGAGAACAGTGTATTTTCGAGGAATAAATTAGAAAGTGTAACCATTCCCAGTAGCGTGACAAGTATAGGGAACTACGCGTTTTATCAAAATCACTTAACAACCATTATTCTACCTGATGACTTAAAGAAGATAGGGTTCTATACTTTTTATGGTAATAACCTGAAAGAAGTGACTATTCCTGAAGCAGTTACATATATAGAAGATTGGGCATTTGCCTCTAATCAGTTGCATTGGGTTTACTTTAATAGACCATTAGTGCTGCAGCCTAATACATTTAACTACCAAGGTGACAGGTTTGATGGTTGGTATAGTGATTTGGCATGGGCAAAGCCGTGGGATGGCAATGTCACACAGCCAACAAAAATTTATGCAAAGGGAAATGCGTTAACATATACACTAACATTTGAGCCAAATAGCGATACAGCTATTGATGAACAGCAAATACTGGTTGGAGAAAAAGCACTTGCCCCAGCAACTCCGATAAAAGATGGCTCTCAATTTATAGGGTGGTATAAAGATGAAGAATTGACTGTACCCTGGAACTTTGATACAGATGTGATAACGGGAAATATAACTCTATATGGAAAATGGGCAAAAAAACCATATACTGTTATATTTCATACAGATACAGACACAATAACAGTCGAGGTATTGAATGGAGAGCTATTAGCCAAGCCATCAGATCCAACGAAAGTTGGCTATACATTTGCAGGTTGGTATAAAGACGATAAGCTGATGATACCGTGGAACTTCGAGATCGATAAAGTGACAGAGAGTATGACGTTATATGGAAAATGGCTAACAAATGAATACATCATTACCTTTTATACAAATGGATGGACGGTAATTTCTCCTGTGACAGCTAAGTATAATGAGGTAATAGATGAACCACTGTTCCCGACAAAAACAGGTTATAAATTTGTAGGCTGGTATAAGAATGAAGAGCTGACCAAACCATGGAGCTTTGATACTGATAAAGTGGTAGAAGATACAGCGCTTTACGCAAAATGGGAAAGGGAAGCTGTACATTATATTCTAGACTTTGCATCAAATGGTGGAAGTGCTATATCGCCCCAAAGGATTACTGCTAATACAACCGCAATGCAACCAATCAACCCAATAAAGGTAGGCTATACATTTGCAGGTTGGTATAAAGATGCTCATTTCACAAAAGTCTGGAATTTCCATACAGATATAGTGACAGCTAATACTACTTTATATGCAAAATGGCAATGGCTAGCAAACGATTCGTCAGGTGGTGGAGGAAATTCGTCCCCAACACTAACAGAGCCAGAAAAGACAGAGCCAACCTTATCTCAAAAACCAGAACCTAAACCTGAAGATCAAGCTAAGCCACAACCAACCAAGCCAACACCCCAAACAGAGGCAAACATTACTTTCTCAGATATTCCTCAGGGCCATTGGGCATGGACGATGATTCAGGAGATGGCAAGGCAGGGCATTATTACAGGCTATCAAGATGGCTCCTTCAAGCCAAATGCACCAATTCAGCGCCAGCATGTTGCCCTGATGTTAACCAGAGCATTAGAGCTAGAACCGAAAAAAGAGGCGTTTATATTTAAGGATATTCCTGAAAGTCATCTCTATTTTGAAGAAATTAAGCAAGTGCAACAAGCAGGACTGTTTGATGGCATAGATGGAAACTTCCAACCAAAATCTAATATGACACGTTCACAAATGGCCAAAGTATTGGTAGAGGCTTTAAACTTAACAGCCCATAAGAAAGAAACATTTAATGATGTATCTGCTACTCATTGGGCATACAATTATATTGCTATTCTTGCGTCAAACGGGATCACAATAGGTGATCAAGGTAATTTTAGACCTAATGATGCTGTTACACGGGCAGAATTCGCAATCTTTTTATATAGAGCCCTCACTCAATAAGAAAAAATCCCATCACTGGTGTGATAAGACTACCAATGATGGGATTTTTGTATTTACCTAAAAATAATTAACATTCCTCAATAGTGGGAGTAAATAATTACCTTTAAGATGAAGAAGAATTATTTCATTTTTAAAGAAAGGAGAGACTATATGAAAGCAAAAAGTGTTAGATATGGAATATGGTTTACACTATTTATCTTCATGATGTTAGTGAAAATCCCTTTTACTTTTGCTAATGAAGCTGATTATGATGTGGAAGATAGCCCTGATGGATCGATAACTATAAAGACATACACAGGTACTGGCGGAGACATGGTAATCCCTCACCAAATACAAGGGAAAATCGTAACAGGGATAGACGCTTGGGTGTTTACTAATAAAAATCTGACAAGCCTCACGATACCAGAAACAATAACAACAATTGGTGCTTATGCTTTTTATCAAAATCAGTTAACAAGTGTGACACTGCCAAGTAATCTAACGAACATTGGTGATGGTGTATTTTCCTTAAACCAACTAACAAATGTGATACTTCCAAATAATCTAAGTAGTATCGGGAATTATGCATTTTCTGGAAATTTGCTAGAAAGCGTAGATATACCTAAAAGTGTTATTAGTATAGGAGATCATGCATTTTCAACGAATGATATTGTCAATGCGAAAATTCCAGAAGGTGTAAAAATAATAGGGTCAAATGCATTTGCAAGGAATGATATTGAAAGTTTAGAGATACCAGAAAGTGTGAAAAGCATTGGAGATGAAGCCTTTTCAAATAATTACCTAAAGGAAATCATTATATATTCTAAAGATGTTGAAATAGGTGATGATGCTTTTATAGGGCATAGTCCTAACCTTGTTATTTATGCTCCAGAGAATTCTTCTGCAAAAGAGTATGCAAATAGGTTGAATATAAACTTTAAAGGTATAAATTCTCCAGATCCTGTCAATGAAGCGGATTATGAGTGGACAAAAAATAGGGATGGGTCAGTAACGATTAGAGATTACATAGGTACTGATATGGCAATAACCATTCCAAGTCAGCTAGATGGCAGGGTAGTAACAGCAATAGGTAGTGGAGCATTTGGTGAAAAAGGTCTTACGCAGGTAATTATACCAGACAGTGTAACAAGCATTGGAGATGTAGCATTTGCAGAAAATCAATTAACGTATGTGAAACTACCAAATAACCTTAAAAAGATAGGTGAAGGTGTATTCTTTACAAATAAACTTACTGCTATAGAAATACCAGATCAAGTTACTCAAATTGGCTCATATGCATTTTTAGATAATGCACTTGCTACAGTTAAGCTGCCAAATCAACTTAAGACAATTGGGGATTTCGCATTTATGGAGAACCAATTAACAAACATTGAGTTACCAGCAACTTTGGAGACTATAGGAGAATGGGCGTTTTCAGATAATCACATAACCTCTTTAGTAATACCTACTAGTGTCGTAAGTATAGGAGCGTATGCATTTGCTACCAATGAACTTTCAAATGTAACGATTCCCTCAAATATAACAAGTATAGCGGAAAGTGTATTTCTCGATAATCAGCTTACAAGTATAGAGATTCCTAGTAGTGTAACAAATATTGGTAGATGGGCCTTTGGGAAGAATAGACTTAGTAGCATTGAAATTCCTAAAAATGTAATGACTGTAGAGGATAATGCCTTTAA
Source organism: Lysinibacillus sp. UBA5994 (assembly GCF_002429725.1). Classification (NCBI taxonomy): domain Bacteria; kingdom Bacillati; phylum Bacillota; class Bacilli; order Caryophanales; family Bacillaceae; genus Lysinibacillus; species Lysinibacillus sp. UBA5994. The sequence goes on from NZ_DJAU01000029.1 coordinate 21,115, forward strand.
TGACAATAATCTTAAACAAGTGAAAATATTATCGGATGCAACGATTCTTTTAGAAGATATTTTTAATGCAAATCCAAGTAATTTAATTATTTATGGTCATGATGCATCGACTGCTCAAGCCTATGCCAATCAAAATAATCACCAGTTCGAGTTACTTACTTATCAAATTATCTATCATGGAAATGGCTCTGAACAAGGAAATCCACCAGTAGATATGAATATGTATCCAAGAAATACTCCAGCAACGATCTTAGATAATATAGGATCTTTAGAAAAAACTGGCTATACATTTGATGGTTGGAACAGCACTAACGTGGGAGATGGTATAGATTATACAGTCAATAGCATTGTTGATATTGAAGAATCAGATCTTGCCTTGTATGCGAAATGGAAAGCAAATTCATATGTTGTCACATTTAATACAAATGGGGGGACAGCAATCAATCCTATTACAGTAATTTATGAGGCACTAGTAAGTAAACCAGTAATCCCTATAAAACCAGGGTATACATTTTTAGGCTGGTATAAGGATGCTCAATTCACCACACCATGGAATTTTACAACGGATATGATAACCCAAAATACAACCTTGTATGCAAAATGGGAAAACGTCGTCGCACAGTATACGGTGGATTTCGAAACAAATGGAGGAAGTGCAGTAGCATCACAGAAGGTAACTAAAGATACCTTAGCAACAAATCCAGTAAATCCAACAAAGGCAGGCTATACATTTACAGGCTGGTATAAGGATATTGAACTGACGATACCATGGAATTTTTCTAAAGATGTAGTGAAGTCCAATATCACCTTATATGCCCATTGGGTAACAGACGGTTCATCGGGTGGTGGAGGAAGTATATCTCCGAATCCATCCCCAATACCAGAGCCAACCATACCTGAAAAACAAGAACCTAAACCTGAAGAACAAAAACCTAAACCTGAAGAACCAATTGATCCACAACCAACAGAGCCAGATATCATCTTCTCAGATATTTCTCAAGGACATTGGGCCTGGGCGATGATTCAGGAGATGGCAAAGCAGGGCATTATTACAGGCTATCAAGATGGCACCTTCAAGCCAAATGCACCAATTCAGCGCCAGCATGCTGCCCTGATATTAACAAGAGCATTAGCGCTAGAACCGAAAAAAGATGCGCGAGAATTTAACGATATACCTAAAGGCCATCTCTATTTTGGGGTAATCGATCAGGTGCAACAAGCAGGTCTGTTTGAAGGCATAGATGGGAACTTCCAGCCAACTACGAATTTGACACGCGCTCAAATGGCAAAAGTATTAGTTCTTGCCTTTAATTTAACTTCATCGAATAAAGATACTTTCGAGGATGTGCCAAAAACACACTGGGCACATAACTTTATCGCTATACTTGCAGGAAATGGGATCACAATTGGAGATAATGGCAACTTTAGACCAAATGATCCTGTAACACGTGCGGAGTTTGTAACATTTTTGTATAGAGCTTTGCATCAATAATTAAAAACCTCACCAATGGCTATCCATAAAGCTTTTGGTGAGATTTTTTTGTTCAAATTATTAACATTACTCAATAGTGCGTAAGGATGTAAATTATTATGCTAATAGAAAAGGAAGTGTTTCTATTGAAAATCGTTCGTCTTGCCTTCTTCATATTATTCTTAAGTTTAGCTTTTGTATCGATTAAACTTTCAATTAAAACGGATGAAAGGAATTATGATTGGCGTAATAACTCTGATGGTACAGTGACAATTATTCATTATAATGGTCCACATATTGAGTTTCCCTTTCCAAGCCGTTTAAATGGCAAAAAAGTTGCTAAAGTAAGCTCAGGAATTTTTGAGAAAAGGGATATTTACAGCTTTTTACCGAAAGTTTATTAGTTAAAGACGTACCCTGTGTCAAAAAAAGAAATGTATTGTCTTTCTCATCATTTTCTAATTAGACTTTCACCACTTGTATCGTATACGATGAAAAGAAAAGGCGAAGGACGGATTCGACATGACACATCGAATTTTAATTATAGAAGATGAAGAGAATATTGCGAGAGTGCTACAACTGGAGCTTCAATTTGAAGGATATGAGGCAGCAATGGCACATACAGGAGCAGAAGGCTTACTACAATACCGTGAGCAGCAATGGGATTTAATTTTACTTGATATCATGCTACCTGAGATGAGCGGTATTGATGTGCTAAAGCGTATTCGTGCAACAGAATCCCAAACACCTGTTATCATGCTAACTGCTAAAAGTGAAGTAGAGGATAAGGTAAAGGGCTTGGATTTAGGAGCCAATGATTACGTGACAAAGCCTTTTGAAATTGAGGAGCTACTGGCACGAATTCGCAATGCATTACGGTTTTCGCAGAAGGTAAATCCAAAGCAAGTTGCACTTACATTTGGCCATTTATCGATAAACGAGCAAACAAGGGAAGTTGTGTATTTTGATAAGGAAATTCAGCTGACACCTCGTGAGTATGATTTGTTGTTCTATTTACTAAAGCATCCTAAACAAGTACTGACAAGGGAGCAAATATTAGAGGCTGTGTGGGGCTATGATTATTATGGGGATACAAATGTTGTGGATGTTTATATACGTTATGTACGGCAAAAGCTTGAGGCTGCTAATCCAGCACCTCTTATCCAAACAATTCGAGGTGTTGGATATGTGCTAAAGGAACATAGTTATGAGACTTAAAACAAAAATTCATCTACTAACAACATTGCTTATGCTAGTTATTATAGTGGCAACAAATAGTGGAATTTATTTGTTGTATGAGAAATTTGCCTATGATACGGAATATAATCAGCTCCAGTCACGGGCAAATGATTTAAGCTCTACACTGAGTCAGTTAAATGCACAAACCAACTTACAGCAAGTATTAAGAGCTTATATGCCAACAGATGGTGCTGTTTATATTTATGATGGTGAACGCTTGAAAACAAAGGTTCAAGCTACCCTTGAAATGCAAGAAGTCCCTGCCATTACCTACACTATGCCTGCTATTTGGATCGACGGAACGGTAGTGGACATAACATTACAGCAATCTATGGAAGAAGTAGAACGGACATTAGATTTGTTAAAGGTCATCTTAGTTGTTGTATCTGTCGTGGCAACGATTCCAATTTTCCTAGCGAGCTTGGTACTTGGGCGACTTATTTTATTACCGCTAGAACGTTTAAATGAGACCATGCGCAAAAGTGCATCTACTGGGAAATATGAAAAAATAGATACTACAGAAAAAGGTGGGGACGAGTTAATAAACATTAACCGCACTTTTAATATAATGATGGAGAAGCTTGAACAACATTATCAAAAGCAACAAGAATTTGTATCAAATGCCTCTCACGAGTTAAAAACTCCTATAACTGTCATTGAAAGTTATGCAAAACTACTCCTAAGAAGGGGTTTTGATAATCGTGAGGTTGCTCAGGAATCCTTACAGGCCATTGCCAATGAATCATCTCGTATGCATGAAATGGTGTTGCAATTGCTAGAGCTAGCTAAAAACAAAGAGCAATTGGACATTCATTTCGAACAACTAGAGCTTGCCCCTTTCTTAAATAAAGTAGCTTCACAAATGGAACAGGCTTATCATCGAACATTTAGAATTGATGCGCAGATACCAAAATTTATTAATAGTGATGAAAAAATATTGAAGCAACTACTTTTTATTTTGCTGGATAATGCTAGGAAATATAGTGAGGATGAAGTACGTATTCAAGCCACTGAAACAACCAACCATGTACGTATTACCATCCAAGATTTTGGTATTGGTATTCCAGTCGAGCATATTCCTCATTTGTTTGAGCGTTTCTATCGTGTAACAGAGGATCGTAATCGTAAAACAGGTGGTTCAGGGCTAGGGCTAGCAATTGCACATGAACTGGCACAACAATTAGGTATAACGATAGATGTGAAAAGTAAGCTAGGGGAAGGCTCAAGCTTTACTTTATGTATACCAAAGGAGGGACAGCAATGAAAAAGTGGATGTTAGTAATTGTTGTTATTATCCTTCTTTGTAGTGGAGTAATTTGGTTTGTTCAACATCGTTATTTTTACATTCAACCTCTTAGTGAAGCGCAGGCTATTCGGCATATTGAGACTATCTACAATGGTCATGTTACACAGGTTGAAAAACAAGGAAATACCTTTGAAATGCTTTTTACGCGTGACGATGTCAAGTATGGAGCTATACTCGATGTTACGACACAACAGGTGACTGATCTAATCCTGAAAGAAGGACATAGTAAATTACTATTAACAGAAAAGCAGATCAGACAAATGGTTAAAAAGGAATATGGAGATGTAGAAAGCGTTATGCTTACAGACTCCATTTACACAGTACGTGTTGAAAATGAGGAAATTCAAAAGAATTTAACGTTTGATGGTTATACTGGCGAACTACTGGCTGAGAAAAAGCTTGAGCCACAAGAACAACCTATCGAAGAGCCTATTATTACTGAGCAACAGGCCATTCAAATAGCTCTTAAGCAATTAAAGGGTGAAGTGGATTCAGTTGATTTTGAAGAAACCTCAGAGGGTGGTTATTATTTAGTTGAGATTGAAACGCAGGAGGACGAAGCTACATTTCAAATTCATGCTGTTTCAGGAAAAGTACTGTCTGTAACATGGGATGACGATCATTAAATCATTCTCATGAAATTCTAATGTTTCTCTTATAGTTCTATCATCTTCACTTGGTAAGCTAAGTTTAGATAAAACAAAGGAGAGATGAACATGAAAAAAATGATTATGATTCCAGCACTAGTAATTACACTGGGAGTGGGTGCAGCGATTGGCTCGACGACTTTATTATCAGGAAATGCCCAAGAAAAAAAGGTCTTATCCATGCAGGAAATTGAGAAGAAAGCTCTAGCGGTAGTGGATGGTACAGTTGCCAATATCGAATTTGACCAAAATCAGTTTAGCTCTATTTATGAAGTAGAGGTGTATACAGATACAGAAGAATATGATTTAAAATTTGATGCTTATAGTGGAAAATTGCTCAAGCAGAAAAAGGAACGTCTAGATGACGATGATTGGGATGATCATATTCCTGCTACGACTGCTACAACAAAAATAATTACAAAAGAGCAGGCTATCAAGACAGCCCAAACAAAAGCAAAGGGTAAAGTGACAAAAATTAAGCTTGATGATGGTGTATATGAAATTGAACTGAAAGACGGTCAATATGAATACGAAGTAGATGTGGATGCAGTCTCTGGGAACATTATCGACTTTGAACAAGGCTTTGATGACTAATATAATGAGCTGTCTTGAAGGTAGAATATACCTTTAAGGCAGTTTTTATTGTTTATATTGTGGGTATTGACTAGGTATTCAGGAAATTTTCTTTAAGAAGCGATTATTTATATGTTCAAAAAAAGCCTATGCTTTTACTCAAAAAAGAGAAAAATTTTCTTCTTTACTTTTTCAATTAGCAGGCGTAATATGACATCATTATAAAAGTTTCAAATTTCTAAATCGCTGAAGCAACTAAACGCGGGGGAACCAATTTTGATGGATGGCATAGCCATTCTTGGGGTGAATCTCTTCCTTATGGAGGAGTAGGGCTACTCAGGCCCGAATCCGACAGCTAACCTCGTAAGCGTTAAGAGCAGAAAAGTGGAGCTTGGCAGACGGATGAGCGTCTACAAGTCTTATTTAGTGATGACTTGTAGGCGTTTTTTGATGTAATTTAGAAAGGCGAAACACATTCTATGAAACTAGAAGGTGTTTATCAATGAAATCCTCATTCAAACGTTATGTAATCGGCAAACCATTAAGATCCGATGCGTTAGGGGAACAAAAGCTCAGTAAAACAAAGGCACTGGCCATATTATCGTCAGATGCATTGTCATCAGTAGCCTATGGACCAGAACAAATTTTAATTGTCCTAATGACTGTAGGTACAATGGCGTTTTGGTATTCTTTACCTATTGCCGCTGGAGTGGTTATTCTACTCGTGGCACTGATTTTATCCTATCGTCAAGTTATCTTCGCCTATCCACATGGGGGAGGCGCCTATGTCGTATCACGAGAAAATTTAGGCGTGAATGCAGGTCTTGTTGCAGGGGGTTCTTTGCTTGTTGATTATATTTTAACGGTAGCAGTAAGTGTGTCGGCCGGGACAGATGCCATTACATCTGCATTTCCAAGTCTTCATGCTTATAATGTACCCATTGCTATTATATTTGTGATTTTCTTAACGATTTTAAACTTGCGAGGTGTAACAGAGTCAGCCTCTATCTTGGCGTACCCAGTTTATCTATTTGTAGGCGTTATGCTGTTGCTAATCGGGATTGGGCTCTATAATGTGGCAACTGGACAGGTGCCTGCAGAGCTACATCCAAAGATTGGCACACCAGTGGCAGGGATTAGCCTATTTATTTTATTAAAGGCATTTGCTTCAGGAAGCTCAGCGTTAACAGGAGTAGAGGCTATTTCTAACGCTATACCTAATTTTAGAAATCCTGCTCCGAATAATGCTGCTAAAACGCTTTTAGCAATGGGCGCCATTTTAGCCGTTTTATTCATCGGGATTGTTAGTCTAGCTTATTTTTATGGCGTTGCACCAACAGCAGAAGCAACAGTCGTTTCCCAACTAGCAGAAGCTAGTGTTGGTCGGAATTTTCTTTATTATATTGTCCAGGGGACAACGGCAATGATTTTAGTACTTGCCGCAAATACAGGATATTCAGCTTTTCCCTTGCTTGCTGTGAATTTATCGAAGGATGGTTTTATCCCACGAATCTTCCAAATTCGAGGGGATCGTCTTGGCTATTCAAATGGTATTTTAATGCTAGGTATTGCAGCCATTTTTTTAATTATACTTTTTGACGGGGCCACAGAGCATTTAATTCCGCTCTATGCAGTAGGCGTATTTATTCCCTTTACATTAGCGCAAACGGGAATGATGAGAAAATGGTGGCGCGAAAAACCTAAAGGCTGGGTAGCAAAATTTACGATCAATACAATTGGGGCTGCTATCTCTTTCATCGTGGCAATGATGTTTTTTGTGACAAAAATGCCTCAAGTATGGCCAGTGTTTATCTTTTTACCAATTATTATTTTTGTATTCCATCGCATTAAGCAACATTATCAAGCTGTTGGAGAACAGTTAAGATTAAATCATGAGGAACTGGCTACTATTGAGGGGAATGTTTTCATTGTGCCAGTAGCTGGTATAACAAAGGTGGTTGAAAACTCCCTACATTATGCCAAATCACTTAAGGTTGATAAAGTGATAGCCTTTTACGTAGCTTTCGATCAAGCAGATGCAAAAGCTTTTGAAGAGAAGTGGAACGCCTGGCAACCTGATGTACGATTAGTTACCTACTATTCACCATATCGCAGCATTACACAGCCATTAATTAAATTTATTGATAAAGTAGAACATCAATGTACGAAGACAGGTCATAAAGTTACAGTTGTTATCCCTCAATTCTTACCGAAAAAAGGGTGGCATCATATGCTACACAACCAATCGAGTCTTCTCATTCGTACATCACTGTTATTTCACAGAAATGTCGTCATTATGACAGTACCGTTCCATTTATCAAAATAATGCTAGCAAGCTAGAAAATAGTCTGTTATAATCAGTACGTTGATTGAAAACACGAACGTTTACAATTAAAAAGTTCCAGAATACCATTAAATTCCGAAAAATCAAACTTTTTTTGGTGAGAGATAGTAGCCCTTACCGAATAAAGTGATAAATTGGTTATTCTGATAGTTTCATACAAATCCACTCATATAATAGCGAGAATAGGGCTCGCAAGTTTCTACCGATTTACCGTAAATGAATCGACTATGGGTAGCAATGCTTTTAGAGAACTTCAATTTTAATGATGTTTTCTATTCATTTCGACGTTTTTGCGCTGAATGCTTTGCTCCACTCGTAGCAGAATGGAATCAAAGTATTCAGCGTTTTTTTATAATTTTTTACGAAAGAAGGATATGAAAGAAATGAAGTTATTACAAGACAAAATTATGCAAGAAGGTAAAGTATTATCTTCATCCGTATTAAAAGTTGATTCATTTTTAAACCATCAAATTGATCCGATGCTAATGAAGGAAATTGGTCATGAATTTGCAAATCGTTTTTCTGATCAAGTGATTACAAAGATTTTAACAATAGAATCTTCAGGTATTGCCCCATCCGTGATGTTAGGCTTAGAAATTGGCGCGCCTGTCGTATTTGCTCGTAAACGTAAATCATTAACTCTTTCAGATAACCTTTATTCTTCAAAGGTACATTCATTCACAAAAAATGAAACAAATGAGATCTCTGTCTCACGTAATTTCTTAAGCGAAGATGACAATATTTTAATTGTAGATGATTTCTTAGCCAATGGTGAGGCTGTCAAAGGCTTACTTGATATTGCTGCACAAGCTGGTGCGAATGTTGTGGGAGTTGGAATTGTTATTGAAAAGGGCTTCCAAGATGGCGGAAAATTATTGCGTGAGCAAGGTGTTCGCGTTGAGTCATTAGCAATTGTAGATTCTCTTGAAGATGGCAAAGTAACATTTGCTACGGAGGCTCGCGCGTAATGAATACCTTTAAATCGACTGCGCTAGCGATTCAACATTTACTTGCAATGTATGCTGGAGCCATCTTAGTGCCACTGATTATCGGTGGGGCAATTGGCTTCGATTCAACACAAATGACATATTTAGTAGCGATTGATATTATGATGTGCGGGATCGCTACACTTTTACAGGTTTATTCAGGTAAATTCATTGGTATTGGCTTACCTGTAGTACTTGGCTGTACATTCACAGCGGTAAGTCCAATTATTGCGATTGGTACAAACCCAGAGCAGGGTATTACGGACATTTATGGTTCTATTATTGCCTCTGGAGTAATTGTAATGATAATTGCTGGCTTCTTCGGCAAGCTTGTGAAATTCTTCCCACCAGTCGTAACAGGGTCAGTTGTTTCAATTATCGGTATTTCCTTATTACCAGTAGCATTAAACAATATGGCAGGTGGACAAGGTGCTGAGGATTTTGCCTCTGCTTCTAATGTAGCTTTAGCCTTTATTACATTGGTTGTCATTTTAGTCGTTTATCGCTTTTCTACGGGCTTTGTTCGTGCTATTTCAATTTTAATAGGATTAGTAGTAGGTACTGTTTTAGGTGCTTTCATGGACAAGGTGGATTTCACCCCAGTTGCAGATGCTAATGTATTTCACATGGTACAACCTTTCTACTTTGGCATGCCAACATTTGATGTAACGGCGATTATTACCATGACACTTGTAGCAATGGTATCTTTAGTAGAATCATCTGGTGTCTATTTTGCGCTAAGTGATATTTGTAATAAAAAATTAGATTCAAAAGATTTGGCTCGTGGCTACCGTTCAGAAGGTCTAGCTTCAGTAATCGGTGGTATTTTCAATGCCTTCCCATACACAACATTCTCACAAAACGTGGGACTAACTCGTATGTCAGGCGTTAAGGACCGTAAAGTCATTTACATCACAGGTGGTCTACTTGTAGCATTAGGCTTCCTACCAAAAATCGCAGCATTAACAACAATTATTCCAACGTCTGTACTAGGTGCGGCAATGCTTGCGATGTTCGGTATGGTGATTACACAAGGTATGGGAATGCTTGTACCTGTTATGAATGAATCAGCGGAAAACGCAATGATTGCAGCGATTGCAGTAAGTTTAGGTGTCGGTGTATCCGTTGTTCCTGGCATTTTTGATGCACTGCCAACAAGCGTTTCAATCTTAACGTCAAATGGTATTGTTTGTGGTTCAGTCACAGCGATTATCCTAAATATTTTATTCAACATGATTGGGCCTAAGCATAAAAAAGACCCGATGCACGGGGAAGTATAAAATGATAATTAAATAATATTCATCTAAATATTTTACATATTTTGATGAAAAGAAAGTGTCACCTACTTTTATCTATTGATTTAGATTTGAGGAGGTGTCACTTTTTTGTTGTTATGGATTGTATGTTTTAAACTATAGATTATGATTTTAGTTAAAATTTGTTCCGTTAAAATAACTTTAGACTGTCATAAGGAATGTTTAAAATTAGACTAAAAGGGAATTTAAAATAGAGTTGTTGAAATCGCATGTAACTCTCTCTTTCAACATATACTTATATAAAACTACTCTCAGAAAGGTCTAGCACAAATGCAAAGTATTGTTTTAATTTTAATCCTACAATTAGTATATGTACCTTTTTTAACATTACGAACAATATTTTTGGTAAAGAATATCACATTCCTTGCAGCGATATTTGGTATGCTGGAGATGTTGGTGTATGTATTTGGCCTTTCACTCGTTTTCAGTGGGAAGCAAAGTATGTTATCTATGGTTGTCTATGCAGTTGGGTTTGGATTAGGTATATTTTTAGGAGCAAAAATAGAACGAAAGCTAGCGATAGGCTATGTTTATACAACCATTAATACGCAAAATAAGAATGAAGAGCTTGTGAAATTTCTTCGCCACGAAGGGTTTGCAGTCACGATTTATATAGGAGAAGGGCGAGATAGTAACCGCTATAAATATGAGATCTTAACGAAGAGGAATCGTGAAGGAGAGCTCTTTCAAATAGTAGAGCAATTTGAGCCGAATGCGTTTATTATCTCGTATGAGCCTAAATCATTTAAGGGCGGCTTTTTACTTGCTCGTATGAAGGCCAAGCAAAAATAATATTCAATATGAGAGGACCTTCGCTAAAAGCGAAGGTCCCTTTTTACATTTTTGTTTCAACCCAGTTTTTGAATAAGTCATAATCTGTATAGACGGTTTCTTTGTAACTCATTGCTTGTAAAATTGTATGTTCTATAAATACATTTCGTTCTTTACCGATCGCTTTTAAAATCTCCTCCTCGCTGTGATAGGTAAAAACATGAGAATAATCGATGTCAGCTCGTGCATGTATTTTAGCAGCAATTTTCCCCATAAGTGATGTTGTTGTAAAGTAATCCTCTACATCCTGATAGTTTTTAGGCTTAATCTTCTTTTTATAAGGAGAACGTTCTCGAATATAAAATTCCTGACCATTCATTGTAATAAAGGCTAAATGTGGATCCTCTAAGTGGTGCATGGCTTTTTGAGTACCAACTACTCGTGCTCCTTGGTGCTCATAATGAGCCCAAAACAGATCCTGATAGGGAAGAAAGTAAGCAGGAATGGCTGTGCGTACTTCTTTCATTTCTAACACTAAATTTTCAACCCCTGATGCACCCTTTTCATCTTCCACTAAAATATAGTAACGTTTTAAACCGATTGAAGCTGTACCAGATCCATACTTATAAGCTATGTCCCTAATTTTATATGTAGAAAGTGCGTTTGAAATGGCACTGTATTCCTCAGCAGTGACTGGTTGAATTTCTTCATTCCATAAGAAAGCGCGCTCGCCGTCTTCATTGAGATACGTAATATCCTGTAAAAAATGGGATCGTTGGCGTTTCTCAAGCTTTTTCAATAACCTCTTTGCGGGTCCCTTGGTATTGTTCTTTGTGAAAATGAGTGTTAGAGGATCATCCTGTTTACGCTCAAATCGTTTTAGTTGATTGATATAACTATTAAGAAAATGTTGAATAGCCGTTTCTTGGGTTGTCTTATGTAAGCCTTGTTCTTGCAAATAAAGTGCAATACTAATACTCATACGAATAATATCGTATAAATATGAACCGACATAGCCCTCATCGAAATCATTGACATCAAAAACAATGGAGCCAGCTTCATTTTGAAAAGCACCGAAGTTATCCATATGCATGTCACCTTGAATCCAAGTCGGTTTTCTATCAGGAGTATGGAAGATTGAAGCGGATTTTGTCATATCAAAATAAAAGAGATAGGCACTTCCACGGAAAAAGCGAAAAGGACTTTCAAGCATTTTACGGTATTTCTCCAAGCGCTGTACCTCTGTTAAGCGCATTCGTTGACCATCAAACTCTTCAAAGATTGTTTCCAATTGTTCTTGTCTTAAAAAAGTTCTAGTATGTTTAACTTGTTCCAATAAAGCATGCTCCATATCATAATCCCCTTTGTTAATTTAAAATTTATCTGTATATACGGAAATAAATTGAATAAGTTTCGAAGAAATTTAGCAAATGCACTCGATAAAAATGGCTAATCATCTAAGGTTATTTCATAACATGTTCAATAACCTATTTTCATACTATAAGACATGCATAGACACGGAGGGGGGTTGTATGTATTTCTTTACAAAAAGTCTAGTCATTATAATAGGAAGTATTTCATTGTCGTTAGGAATAAACTTATTTTTAACGCCCTATGAAATTTTAGATGGGGGAGTAGTAGGGTTAGCGCTAATATTACATTATTTATATAAGCTCCAAATTGGTTTAATGATTATTATCATTAGTATTCCAATTTTTATTATTGCGTGGTTTAAATATAAAACCTATTTTTACAATAGTATACATGGCTTACTAACGTCTTCCTTCATTATCGATTTTTTAAAGCCTGTCCGCAATCTTGTGCAAATTGATGCGCTCTATAGTGCCATTCTTGGAGGAATACTTGTAGGCTTTGGTATTGGTCTAATGCTGCGATTTCAGACAAGCACAGGGGGGACTGACTTGATAGCACAATTTATCTGTGATAAAACGGGTATCAATGTTGGGATATTAATATTTTTTATTGATTCCATCGTGATTGTTATAGGTGGCTTTCTCCTATCAACCTCGACCTTGCTATTATCTATAATTACAGTGCTAGTTGTGGGGATTACGACAAGCATTATTACTAGTCGAGTTTAATAAACATAAAAAAAGTTCCAGTATAAACTGAAACTATTTTGGGGTCTGATTATCGAGTGCTTTCATTAGCTTCTTTTTTGGATGTGCGGGTTTCACTTCGGCAATTAGTATAGCTAGTAAAATAAGGACGGCACCAACGACCATACGGCTTGTTAGCATTTCATGCAAGAAGATAACGGATAAAACCATGCCGAAAAAAGATTCCGTTGATAGTATAATCGCAGCCTTTGTGGCAGTTGTATATTGATTGGCCACATTCTGGAAAAGATAAGCTATTGTCGTAGAAAAAATCCCTAAATAAACAAGCGAGTAAATTGCCTCTTTTTCAAGCGACGTAGGAATTTCACCTTGACTAATGACAACGAGAACACCTATAAAGGATGCTGTGAGAAACTGAATAATAGTTAGAGCAATGGCATCTTCTTTTTGAACAAAAAGGTTTGTACAAAAGATATCAAAGGCAAAAGCAACAGCACAAGCTAATGATAGGGCATCACCTATATTCATTGTCAATGAGCCTTGTAATGATAAAAAGCCAATGCCCACAATTGCCATTATCGAACCAATGATTTCGTAGCCATCGATACGCCGTTTATAAACGGCATATGCTATTAAAGGAACAATAATGACATTAACTGCGGTTAAAAAGGCATTTTTAGAGGGTGTTGTATATTGCAGTCCGACTGTTTGAAGTGCAAACGCTATATACAAAATCGTACCTAATAAAGCTCCCTTCCAAATTACTGATCTCGAAGCCTTTTTTAAGCGGGCGCCAAATAAAACGGTTAATATGATTGAAGCTAATAAAAATCTGCCAGCCATTACTTGATATGCTGTTAAATATTCTAGAGCAATGGCCGTTACAACAAATCCACTACCCCACACGATTGCAGTAACTAATAACATGCCATCAGCTATGTAAGTTTTCATGTGTTCTTCCTCCTAACTTCAATAGAATAGCATAAGAGAGAAGAAAAGAATTTGATTTTATTTCTAAATATTCAGGCGTTTTTTTGTACTTATTCCAAAGCGATTAGTCACTGGTCATTTTGCTATGTAATAAGTACAATTTAACGGCTGTAGCTAGGCGTTCATAAAAAACATAATCATTATCTATGGGTGCTACTAGCTGACGTATTTTAGCCATACGATAGCGAATTGTATTTGGATGACAGAATTGTGCTACAGCAACTTCCTTAATATTTCCTTTTTTAATGATATAAGTTATGGCGGTCTCCATTAAGTCTGGATCAGCCTTATCATCAAGTAGAGGGACTAAAAAGGAGCTAACATAGTCCATAGCGAATGTTGCATCTTTACGGTATAACTCGATTAATAAACAATCAGACGCGAGATTCTTATAATGACAGCTAGGGAGCATATCGATTTCAGCGAAAATATTGGCAAAAAAAGCTTCGCGTAATGCCATTGGGAATCCAGTTTGGGTATCATTACAACTGCTATAGCCGAAAGTGATTGTATCAGTGGGTATGGCATATAATGCTAGCCATTCATGTAAAACCCTTTCAAATTGGAATTGCTGAGATGGATGTGTCATGATGATAAATAGACTTTTTTTATAAGAACAAATCATACCCGATTTTAATAGTGGCTCCAACGAGTAAAAGGGCTGCATCCAGTTCGGATGGATTGTGTCACCAGCTCGTAAATTTGCTATAAATACATATTTTTCAAAGGGCTTATTGAGCTGTTGTAAAATGGATTTGATTTGCTCCTGTGTTACATCTTCCTCCACTAACCTTCGTAAAATCGTTTCTATAAAATAGGAATAATCCTGTGTCTTAGCATAAGCCATCGTTTCTAAAATGATTTTTTCAAAAAACTCATCTCCACCAAAGCGCAATATAGGGAAATTATGCTGCTCTGCATACGACAAAACTTCTTCAGGTAATTCCTTAAAAATAACAGGCTTATAAGCTAAAGCACTAGCCCCAAGCTCAATTAGATTTTTAACAGCATTGAATAAATACTCAGGCTTTTGCTTAGCAAATAATAAACTACTTAACACAACACTGTTTGGTGTAAAGATAGTATCTCTGACATGGTGGATGTCAGGTGAAAATTCAAAGTCTAATATTTCTACATTTTGAACAGCTTTATTTAAGCCGTTGTGACCCGCTATAACAGTGAAGTCTTTGGTAATAGGTAGTTGTAAAAATTTCTCTACATTCATGAGTGGATCATTGCCTTTCCTGTAGTAAGCTTCTAGTTTCTATTATAAAATTACTTGTTCATAAAAAACCATTAGTATGAATGCTAGCAGGTTTCCCCCACAAAAAAATCTGCTCATTCAGTGGTATACCGTGAAGTGAGCAGATTTCTAGTGCTTATCGTTTAGATATTAGCAAAAATATTTGGTTTTCTATTTCTCTGTGGATTTGCTTGCTCAACAGCATAGCCTACATTTAAAATGCGTCCTTCTTTAAAGGCTGGGCCAATAATTTGTAGACCTATTGGTAAGTTTCCTTTAAAGCCACAAGGAACCGAGAGGGCAGGTAAGCCTGTTAAGTTACTAGGGCCTGTAAAGCGGATAATATTATCAATTAAATCTACCTTTTTACCGTTTAACTCTGCAAAATCATCCCCAATTGTACTAGCTACAACAGGTAGGGTAGGGGAAATGAGCACATCTACCTTATTAAAAATCTCTGTAAACTCCTGCTTTATTTGACGACGTACCTGCTGAGCCTGCAAGTAATCGACTGCAGAAGGCAATTCACCAAGCTCAAATAGCAGACGAATATCGTCACCAAAATCTTGTGGTCTCTTTTGTAAATCTGAATGGTGTATAGCTGCTGCCTCTGAAAGAGACGTCACAAGCTCTGCCCATTCTGCATATTGTAGGGAAGGAATACGCACCACTTCTACTTTAGCGCCTGAATCCACTAAGCTTTGAATACTTGCTCTAACAGCCTTCTCTACATCAGCATCAACATTATTAAAGAAATATTCTTCATTGATACCAATCACTAGATCTTTGATATTACCAGTAAGCTGCTTCTCATAGTTGTCTACTGGAACATTCACGCAAGTAGGGTCTCGATGATCAAAACCAGCAATGACTTCGAGCAAGCCCGCTGCATCCTTAACTGTCTTTGTCATCGGACCAATGTGGTCTAAGCTCCATGCTAGCGGGTAGCAGCCGTATTTACTTACACGACCGTGTGTAGGTTTTAAACCTACAATGCCGCAAGCAGAAGAGGGAATTCGAATAGAGCCCGCTGTATCTGTCCCTAGTGAAGCAACACTTGCTCCAGCTGCAACAGCCGCACCAGAGCCTCCACTTGAACCACCAGGAATTTTATCTAAGTCCCATGGGTTACGAACAGGGCCGTAATGAGGGTTGTTATTGGTAATTCCCCATGCATATTCATGCATACTTAATTTCCCAGTGAAAATAACACCAGCATCACGTAGCTTTTCAACCACTGTCGCATCATAATCAGAAACGAAGTCCTTATGAATTTTTGAGGACATCGTTGTTATTTTATCTTTAAAATACAAGTTGTCCTTTAAGGCCATAGGTATCCCATGATACATACCCTTATAATGACCTTGGAGAATCTCCTGTTCAACTTCTTTTGCCCTTGCTAAGGCTTCTTCCCGATAAAAAGCCATATAGGAATTAATTTTAGGCTGACTTTCCTCAGCAAAATCTAAAATAGCTTTCGTTAATTCCACGGGAGATAGCGACTTTGATGCAAGTAAAGGTGCCAACTCTTCAACAGATTTTAAATGTAAATCAGTTGTCAATGTGATCACCTCCAGGAATACTACGTACGGCGATGTCTGCATCATCGATCGCAATACCTTCTAAATTGCTGCGAAGTGACTGCATACCTTCCCAGCGTGCTTTTAATAGTTCAAGGTGTTCAGGTTTCGGTGTAATTCCTTTGTTCTCCAATAATTGTTGAATAGACAAGCTCATTAACAGGATCCTCCCTTGAATAATTTTTATCTAAATAGGTTTCCCTATTAAGACCAATACAGTAAAAACACAAAAAAATATAATAGGTAATATAAACCTATTATTACAATCATACACTAATAACATTTTATATCAAATAAATTATTTGTAATAGTTTTAATATTACGAAATATTAACTAGAAAAGAGTTTTGTTAAAACCTATTGCTGGAACTTGCTCTTTTTACATTCGATTCACAGTCTGTTTACAATCAAAGCGTACAATGAACCATAATAACCAATTGAAGAGGTGCAGGAATGGAGTCTGTAGTGGGACAAAGTATAAAAACAAGTAATATATTTTCTTTTTTTAAATATTTATATGGTCAGCATCAAAGTAGTTCGTTATATATGAAACGTTTAAAGGCATTGAAACAAATTATTCAACATAACGATTTACATACATACTTTCAACCTATTGTAGATTTACAGTCACAGCAAACAATAGGATTTGAAGCCTTAAATCGACCATTACCCTCAACATTATTTAACAGTGTGGACCAGTTTTACGAGTTTGTAGGACAAACAGATTGCGTTTTTTTATTTGAATGTTTTTGTAGAAATCTTTCCTTGAAACGTTTCAAGGAACGTTTACACAAAGACTTGGTGAATAAAAACTTTTTAGTGTTCCTTAATATACATCCGAATGTTTTATTAGATAAAAAATATCACAGTGGCGAAACACTACAATTATTGAAGGAGCTTGGAATCAAACCTCAGCAAGTGGTTTTTGAACTAACTGAGCGAAGTGCAGTAATAGATTTTGTGGAGTTTGAACGTGTATTATCGCATTATCGATCACAGGGCTATCGCATTGCCGTAGATGATGTAGGATCAGGTTATAATAGTTTAAAAACGCTCATCTATTTAAAGCCGGAATTTATTAAGCTAGACCGTTCATTAATTCAATTCATAGACCAAAATAGTGAACAACAGCAGCTCGTCACATTGTTAATGAAATATGCTGAACAAGCCAATACTAAAATCATCGCTGAAGGGATTGAAAGACAAGAAGAGCTTGATTATCTCCATCGTATTGGCATTCATTATGCACAGGGATATGCGATAGGAAAGCCTGCAAAGGAAATATATATGGGGAAAATAAGGGTGGGTGACCATGAAGATAGGGGAAGTCATTGAGAAAGTTCCATGTATTGATGAATTTGTGAAAAACAAAGAAGTAGATGTACTTTTTACAAGTAATCCATCGTTGCGTAGCGTTGTTGTTGTGCGTGATGAAAAACCAATTGGACATATTACACGCACACATTTCTATCAAAAAATCGGTACTCGATATGGCTATCATTTATTAATGGAACGTCAAAATCAGCTGATGATAAAGACAAATCCTTTAATCGTTGATCGTAATGCACCAATCACAGAGGTCAGTACATTAGCTATGGCTAGACCTCCAGAGGATTTATATGATGATGTCATCGTCACGAAAAACAATCTTTATTATGGCATGGTTAGTATTCGAGAGTTATTGTTAAAGCTCGTTGATACACAAGTAGCCATTGCAAGTTTCCTGAATCCATTAAGTAGTCTTCCAGGCAATAAATTAATCGATGAAAAATTAGAAGAAGCATTACAGCTCTCGCAATATAGTTTAATCTATTTTGATTTAGATCACTTTAAATCCTACAATGACACATATGGCTTTAATAAAGGCGATAAAATTTTACGGTATTTAACAGAAATACTAAAAAGACATATCTGCGGCGTAGAGGATTTTTTAGGACATATTGGAGGAGATGATTTTGTAGCCATTCTACCTTATTACGAGGTAGAAAAGATGTGTCAAAAAATTATTGATGACTTTGATGCCAACATACTTAGTTTTTACGAGTTAGAGGATCTAGCATATGTTCAGGTGGCTAATAGATCTGGCGAACTGGAACCTTTAACATGCACATCTTTATCTATTGCCGTTATTACGAATGAATATCAGTATTTTGACTCTGTGGAACAATTATCCAATGCGGTAACACATGTAAAAAAGCAGTGTAAAAAAGTAGCTGGTAGTTGTTACCTCATTAATAAACAACAAAATTATTTTGTTCATTAGCAAACTATGTTAGATTTGTGGAACTGATATGTAAAATATATGAAAATTTAAATAAAATTGATATATTTTGGTTACAGGAGGTTTAGATGGATTCAAGAAGACTGCACATTTGGCAACCCGTCACTTGCTTAGAAAGAGCCCAAATCGTTAATGCCACATTGAATTATACAGATTGAGGACTATGCTTAACATTAATAGATCGAAACAATGCAATAAGATGTCACCTATTCAAGATTATGTTTGTTCTTTTCGCTATACTGGAGAAATCCCATGATCTGATTTAGTAGACATGGTCACTAAAGCCATGACCAAGAACAATCTAAAAATTCTTCAGCAGAATGGTTTGATCAACTCCAGTGGATTGGAAGCAAAGAAATTCCTACCGTAGAACATCATATCTACTGCTATAATGACGGTGTGTTTGACATCATTAGTGACTACGAACCAAGATTTGTAATTAGAAATAATGCTTAAAAGGCTGCCCCTGCACTGTTAAAAACTAACAGTATAGGGGCAGTTAATCATTTGTCACCAAATGTAGTGGCATTGATTAAACTAGCTATACATTTACAAACATTTTTTATGAGCTTTTCCATGATTAATCCTTTGCCAGAGGATGATTGTTACGCCATTTTTCGGGGTATAATCCTTAGCAAGAAAGCATTTTGTTATAGGAATTTATTAATCTTAATAAAACATACTTGAATTATAGGGATTATGGGTATATAATTCGATTACATTATTATAAAACATCTTAGGAGGCATTCCATTGTCGAATTTACAAATCATTCTTAACGTAGCAGTGTTACTTGTGTTCGTTGGAATTTTATATGTTATGAATAAAAAGCACGTTAAGTTTTCTAATCGTGTTTTTGCCGGTTTAGGCTTAGGGATTGTACTTGGTCTTGGACTTCATTTTATTTATGGTCTCGATTCTGAAGTATTAGCCAAAACAACATCTTGGTACAATATTATCGGTACTGGGTATGTGAAACTGCTCCAAATGGTAGCAATGCCATTAGTATTTATCTCCATTTTAATTGCATTTACTAAAATGAAGATTGGTAAAAATTTCGGAAAAATGGCAGCACTTATTTTAGCCATTTTAATCGGTACAACAGCCGTTTCGGCAGCTGTAGGTATTCTTTCTGCAACAGTCTTTGATTTAGATGCAACACAAATTTTACAAGGTGACGCAGAAACTGCACGTGGTCAATACCTTGAAGAAAAAACAACGGGCTTAGCAGCTCCTGATTTACCAACACAAATTATTGAGTTATTCCCAGCAAATCCGTTCCTTGATTTAACGGGTGCTCGTTCTACTTCAACGATTGCGGTTGTAATTTTCTCAGCATTCCTTGGTTTTGCTTATTTACGTGTGGCACGTAAGGATGAGGGAACAGCAGCTACAATTAAAAAAGGCTTGGATGCCATCTATGCCCTTGTTATGGGTGTTGTAACAATTGTATTACGCTTAACGCCATATGGAATTCTAGCGATTATGGCTCGTACGGTAGCAACATCTGATTTTGGAGCTATCTATAATTTAGGTAAGTTTGTTATTGCTTCTTATGTAGCACTATTTATTGTTCTAATCGTACACTTATTAATCATTACATTAAGTGGTTTAAATCCATTTACGTATTTGAAAAAATCGGCAGAAACATTATTATTCGCCTTTACATCACGTTCTAGTGCTGGTACTTTACCGATGAATATTAAAACGCAAACAGGTCGTCTTGGAGTATCTGAGGGGATTGCAAACTTCTCAGGCTCATTCGGATTATCAATCGGTCAAAATGGTTGTGCAGGTGTATATCCTGCGATGTTAGCCATTATGATTGCACCGACAGTCGGCATTAATCCACTTGACCCTGTGTTCATTATTACAGTTATTGCAGTAGTAGCAGTTAGCTCATTTGGTGTAGCAGGTGTTGGTGGTGGTGCAACATTTGCAGCTATCCTTGTATTATCAGCACTTGATTTACCAATTGCTCTAGCAGGTGTATTAATCTCTGTTGAGCCTTTAATTGATATGGGTCGTACAGCGTTAAATGTAAGTGGTTCAATGACTGCTGGTGTTACAACAGCGCGTATTACTAAAGAATTAGATACAGAAATGTATAATAATAAAGAATTAGGTGCTCAAGTAGCAGACCTATAAGGTCAAAGAAGCCCCGTTAAAGTTTTAACTTTAACGGGGCTTCAGCTGCTTTATACGATTTTTACATAAAAATCTTTACCGTTGATTAATTCGGATATCTCAATATTATAATTTTGTTTATAGTAATCATAAATATTGTAGGCTAAACCGGAGTGTCCATTCAAATAGGTTCCCTTTTTAATCTCTTTACGTGGATTATGGAAATCAAAATATAAGCGTGAATCATGACTCATTGTATTTAAAATAGCAATAAATTCTTGTTCTTCAATATGAATTCCCCGTGTATACCGACATTCTCTACGATACGTATCATGTGACACATTTACGGGAGAAGCTTCAAGAATCATTTCAATATGTTTATTCAAATGATGACAGCTCCTTTCAAATTATAGGTAAAAACCATAAGAACAATCAGCTTTTATTACTTCTAGTATATAATTGTCAGAAAATTATATCAATATTTTTCTACCAGTTTTGCTGTTGAATTTCTTCAGCTATTAATTGTAAGTCATAGGCAGTTACTGTTAAAAGATTATAATCATGGGACTCCATATATTTTTCTGCAAGCCGTTTGATATATTTGGGTGAACCCTCATTTTCTTCATCATAAATTAATAAAAGTCCATCTGTATTTTGGATAATAAATTTGTCCTTCTCAATAAATTGCCAAGGAGCTTCATAGGGTTTTTTGGTCACGCTTGTGACAAAATCAGCTTGGGCAATTAATGCTTGATACTTTTCTTTTTTATGATCTTGCCAATTTTTCTCTTGCTCTAAAAAAGGTGTGATCACGGCGTATTTTAAAAGTGGGAATTCTTTTTTTAACATTAAAACAACTTCAGCACTCCAAGTTTCTACGCCCTGCTGACCGCTGATAATAACCCATTCGAGTCCTTCATCAAGCAGTGTACGTAGATGAGCTTCCAGTGCTTTCTTTATGATGACAATACCAGGATGTTTATCATTAAAGATACCAAGCTCATGTGGTTTATAGCCAGTAATCATAATACGCTGTAACAACAAAATACCTCCTAAGCTGTATAGTTGTAATACTAGTATACAGCAAGGAGGCAAATGAAATCGATATTGTCTATGAAAAGGCAAATAGTGTTAAAATTACTGCTACAGCTGCACAAATGCCTAAAAACCACCATGAGTCTGTAAAGTCTTCTTTTGTGTCACTATTCATAAAAAATATTCCTTTCTAATTTGCTTGTTTGAGAGGTTTTATTTTACTTGACCAGTCCAAGACCAATTTGTCCATATTCGTAAAATTGTTTCAAATGGACCACGTTTAAATTTCTTTAAATAGGCAAGGCTGAAAACACATTGCAGGCTATAAACAACGATTCCGAAAAGGATTCCGCCAAAGACCCCTAATTTGCCATATAAGCCAAGGCCATAGCCATAAAAAACAGTTGTACAAATGATGGTTTGTAGTAAATAATTGGTTAGTGATAGTTTGCCAACGCTCTCAAATGCAGGAGCCAGTAGTTGAACTGGACGGGTGTTATAAATGTATGCTGCGAGGCAAACATAGCCAATCGCTAATAACTGGGAGCCGCCCATTAATAAAATAGAAGAAAATGCACTTTTACTTTCTATAAAACTTACACTTTTACATACGAGTCCTATAGGTACAAGGAGAGCACCAAGCTTATACCATTTCATTTCCTTATTCATCTCCACGAAGGCTTGCTTCTTAGCAAGTGCCATCCCAAACAGGAATAGTGGTGCGTAGAACATAGGTGCAAAAATTAATATAATGAAAATAAATGAAGAATCATCCATTCCTGGTACTTCGGCATTAGCTCTAAAATCAAAAATTTCTAAGTAGCTGCCGTTAGCGTAAACATCATCCGCTTGCTCGATGTATGTGTCTATCTCTTTTTGTTCTTTTTTAGACGTTTCCATAGAGCCGTATGTTAACGCCGTAGTTAGTACAAATAGGATACCAGCCCAAATAAATAAAGTTTTTGGTTTACGATTAATAAATGGGATTAAAAATAACATCATACAGCCATAAGAAAATAGAATATCGCCTTCCCACAATAAAATAGAATGTAATAAGCCAAGGGCAATTAATCCTGTTGCACGACGTAAAATAGACCAACGGCTTTTATTCTTTTTTCTGCGGATGGATTCAATTAATTTAATAAGTGAGAAGCCGAATAAAATAGTGAAGATGGGCATAAACGAGCCTTCAATCACAACTTTTACAAAATATAAAGCCCCGTTATCTAAGGTAGAAAGTTTTTTTAATTCATCTTTGCCATACATCCCGAATTGGAAGATTAGCAAATTTGCCATTAAGATGCCAAATAAACTAAATCCACGCATTGTATCAATGAAAGTAACACGATTAGTTGTCATTGCGTTTTATCTCCTTAATTGGTTATCTTATACATATAATAAATAGGGAAGCTTATGGTGAAATAATGACTACCTTAAAGTAATCTTAAAAGTAGGTGAGGAAATGCAGGAAGCATCAATTTTAGTGTTAGAGGATGAACGTGCCATTGCTGAAATGATTGAAATCATTTTAAGAAAAGAAGGAATTAACAATATTACCTTATGTAATACAATTGAAGAAGCAAAAGATGAAATGAATACTAAAACATTTGATTTTTATCTATTAGATATCATGCTACCAGATGGAAGTGGGCTGGATATTGCGAATAGTATTCGAGAAAAAAGTGATGCCCCTATTTTTTATTTAACCGCAAAAAGTAGTGATGCAGATAAGCTTCGTGGTTTTATGAATGGTGCAGATGATTATATTACAAAACCATTTAACCCCTTAGAGCTTGTAGCACGAGTAAAGGTGCAGCTAGTCCGTTATATGAAGAAAAAAGGTGTACCAGAAAATCACATATTTACTTGCAGCCGTTTTACATTTGACATTGATGCAGCAGAAATTGAGGTAGACGGTGTAAAGGAAATAATCAGTGGTCGCTTGTTTCATTTATTAAAATATTTATGTGACAATGCAGGGCAAGTGTTATCAAAAGAGCAAATATACGAACGTGTATGGGGTGATTGTTTATTTGATGATAATACAGTGATGGTACATATAAGAAAGCTGCGAGAAAAAATAGAAAAAAATCCTGGAAAGCCAACATGCATTATTACTGTCAGAGGCATTGGCTATAAGCTTGTTGGGGACATTTCTTCATGAAGCCTGCTGGAAAATTAACACTCCGCTTTGTTTCGTATTTCATCATATTCTATCTATTGATCATTTCAGGTTTTATTATGAGTTTGGTGTTTTTTGCTATTTTTATCAATGACCGTGTTGGTGACAACATTCATGTGATGAGCTCCTTTGAAATCGAAGATGATGCAGTTGTAGAGCAAGGGAAGACAGTTAAAATTGCTGATTATTTAGTGAAGAGAGCTGAAGAAAATGTTGGACAGCTTTATTTATTTGATCCAACCATGACGATTGTTGATTATACAGGAGATACATGTGGTCTATGTGGAAAGTCAGATAGTGAAATATTGGCATTGCAGCAACCAGGCATGCATACATGGGAATTGCCGAATTACTACTTATTATTTCTTCCAACTACTCCTGTGCAACCACTTTTTGAGGATGCGCTTGAAAACTGGACAGCGACAGGGGACATTTCAGCTGTAACACAGCAACGTCTAAAAGAAAATAAAGCTAGTGTTGAAATTTATGACGAGCAATGGAATCGAATTGAGGTCATAGGCGAACGTTATGAGAAGCTAAATAAGCCACAATTACTAGAGGAAAAATACGATATTTTCGAGCATGCGGAGCTGAAGCAAAGTACAGCCTTAGCCAACGATAAGACATTTGTTGTAAGAATGCCTAATCCATCGTATAAGCCATTTGAAGAGCCTTTTAATAAGGCAATGGTACTGTTTGTTTCTATCTTCTTTGGGGGACATATTATTTTGCTGTTGGGCGTTATTTTCTTATCTATTAGTATTTCACGTCAATTCGTGCGACCACTTGTCTATGTGATATCGCGCATTGAGCGACTTACCCAATTCGATTACAGTGAGATTAGTGACAAAAAAATCCATCATAAAAAGACAGGTAAGTTGAAAAGAAAATTTAAACTGTTTCAACCAGTAGAAGAGTCACTCAATCACTTATCAGAGCGACTTGATTCAAATGAAAGGCAAATCAAGCATGCAGAGCAATTACGGGAGGAGTGGATAACAGGTTTATCGCATGATTTAAAGACCCCGTTAAGCTCAATTTACGGTTATTCAACGATGCTGGCATCGGAGGATTATGAGTGGACAAAGGATGAGATGCGTATTTTTGCACAGACCATGCAGGAAAAGGCAACCTATATGGATGCACTTATTCAGGATTTGACGTATACGTATCAATTAAAAAATAAAGCCATACAGCTAGATAAAGTGGTACTGCCGCTAGCAACATGGCTACCACAATTTGCAGACGAACAGGTGTGTGTGAAGGTGTATGGTGATGTGTTGTTACAAGCGGATGAGCTTTTACTCAAGCGAATAATGGATAATTTAATTACCAATGCGAAAAAATATACCCCTGAAGGCACGAAGGTAATTGTGGAAGCACAACATACTGGTAAAGAAGTAATGCTTACCATTGCTGATCAAGGACCTGGTATTCCACAGGAGGAGCTCGATAATCTATTCGAACGCTATTATCGAGGTACGAATACAACAGACGATATAACAGGAACAGGGCTAGGACTAGCCATAACGAAGCAGCTCATTGATTTACACAATGGCACAATTAGTGTCCGTTCAGGTAAGGATGGGACAATCTTTGTGCTAAAATTTCAATGTCATTAAGGTGAATCTCTGAGCTTTCTTAAGACTGTACAAAGGTCTTTCATAGAACTTAATTTCATTCAACAGAGTAAAGAGGTATCAAAGTGTTCATTTGATACCTCTTTTTTTATTTATTTTTCGTACATCGTTCAGCGGGCTGTTCAATTTTTACGTAACGCCATAAGTTATTGGCGATGTCACGGGCCTCTGCGATATGTTCTGTGCCGACGAAAGCCTTACGGAAAGGTGTAAGAAGTGATTCGATGATAAAAAGCTTTGGTTTTTCTTTCTGCAATTCTTCTAATAAGAATTGTGCATACTCCAAACCTTCCATTGTTTCGTTACTCGATAATCCCTTTGTAAATCCTTGTAGTTGTTCAATAACCATTCCTTTTGTAACGGTTTTATAGTTCACGACATTTTGAATGGTATTGATCATTTCAACACTTACGATAATCTCTTTTGACTCAAGCATAGTGGGTATAATTACGCTAATATTGCGCAATGCTACACGTACAATAGCTTCTCGATTGATATATTTATAATCGGCAATAAAGACAGCACGTAGAGTGAGGTTAATCATTCCAAGTGTTTGAACAGCACATTCATAGCTAATAGGGCTAATCTCTTCTCCAAAGACTTGTACTAGACGATTGGCGAGCCATTCTAGTTCTTGTAAATGGTAATTAATAATAATTTTTTTTAGTTCTTTATCTCTTGATTGGAAGATGGATTCGAATATCTGTACTAAATTATGTTCACGATTGACATACATGAGAACAGCGACTTGCTGCGTCAATACCTCTAAATCTGTAGGGTCTTTGCCATAAATGAGCTCATGGCGACGATTACTAGCTTCTTCGCGACCTTCATCTAAGATGGCGATTAAGCATTCATTTTTCGAAGTAAAATGATTATAAAATGTACCTTTAGAGATTTTAGCCGCATTGATGATGTCATTAATTGATGTATCTAGAAAGCCTTTTTCAATAAAAAGTTCACGTGCTGCTGTTATAATTTGTCTTTTTCTTTTGTTCATAACCTCACCTTTTTTATAATATTATACTCTTATTCTACACTTGGAATGCTTTTATATCAACGTTTATAAAAAATATAAACTTATTTGTTGAAAAAAGTAGACTACGAGTATAAAATAAGTTTTATCGTAAAACACAAGAAAGAATTGAGGGATATAAATGAATAGTGAGCAAACAATGAAAAAGCCCCCTTATGGCATGATAGCTATTCTATTTGTGGGTGCTTTTGTTGCTTTTCTAAATAACACATTGTTGAATGTGGCATTACCAACAATCATGAAAGATTTTGGGATCACCTATTCAAAAGTACAATGGTTAGCAACAGGGTATATGCTTGTGAGCGGTATTTTAGTGCCTGCTTCAGCATTCTTTGTGACACGCTTTAAAAATAGACATTTATTTATTACAGCGATGTCTATCTTTACAATTGGTACAATTATGGCAGGTTTCGCTCCTAATTTTGGCGTGCTGCTAGCAGGTCGTATGGTGCAAGCAGCCGGAGCTTCTAGTATGTCACCACTTTTAATGAACGTTATGCTAACAAGCTTCCCGAAAGAAAAGCGTGGGGCAGCAATGGGGATCTTTGGTTTAGTTATGATTATGGCGCCAGCAATTGGTCCTACATTATCAGGGTATATTGTGGAACATCATGATTGGCGTATGCTTTTCCAAATGATTATTCCATTTGCTTTAATTAGTTTATTATTTGGTGTTTGGAAATTAAGAAACGTGATGGAGACACGTGAAGTTCACTTAGATTTCCTTTCAGTACTTTTATCAACAGTTGCATTTGGTGGTATTTTATACGGCTTTAGTACAGCAGGAGATAAAGGTTGGTCAAGTCCATGGGTATATGGCACAATAACAATTGGCTTCATCGCTTTAATTATTTTCGTTGTTAAACAGCTGAAAATGGATGAGCCATTACTGGAACTACGTATCTATAAATATCCAATGTTTGCTTTAGGGTCTGTTATCTCAGTTATTGTCTCTATGGCAATGTTCTCAGGGATGATTTTAACACCAGCATATGTACAGTCTATCCGTGGTATCGAACCATTTGAAGCAGGCTTAATGATGCTTCCAGGAGCACTTGTTATGGGGATTATGTCACCAATCACTGGTAAGCTTTTCGATAAATTTGGTCCACGTGTGTTAGCCATTATTGGATTAACGATTACAACAATCGCAACTTTCGGTTTAACAAAGTTAGAAATTGATTCAAGCTACACATATATCGTATCGATGTATACAATTCGTATGTTCGGTATGTCGATGGTCATGATGCCTATTATGACAAACGGTTTAAATCAACTACCACAAATGATGAATCCACATGGTACAGCGATTAACAATACATTACAGCAGGTATCAGGAGCAATCGGTAGTGCGATCCTTGTAACATTTATGAATAATCGTACAAAAGTTAAAGCGGAAGAATTAATTGCAGAAGCCAAAGCGAATGCTGCACAATCAGGAGCAGCGCCTACAGCAGAGCAAATGCAACAAATGCAAGATCAGATTATGCAAACTGCCTTATTAGATGGTATTACGCATTCCTTCTTAATTGCAGCTGGTATAACAGTGATTGCAGTGGTACTTGCATTCTTCTTGAAACGCGTAAAAGTTGAAAGCGCAGCAGCGTCAATGGATTTAAAAAAACCAACTAAATAATCAAAGTAGCCCTAGCCAGTATATATTTACTGGCTAGGGCTTTTTTTATTGAGTAAACATGAAAAAAAATTTTAGGATTGGTGTTATTTTTCATCATTTTATTTTATATGATAATACTAATTTACAGAAAATTTAGATATTTAATAGTGGGGTGCTTCCTTGGTAGATGCATATATAACTGGCTTAGTGAAAGAACAGAAAATTCCAGGTGCTGTATTAATTGTTCAGCAGCAAGAAAGAAGGCTATTTTCATGCAATTATGGAGCCTATACTGCTGAGGATGGCAGCGAGCAAGCTATTTTAAGTAATACGTTGTTTGATTTAGCCTCCTTAACAAAAGTTGTCGCAACACTCCCAGCTATTTTACTCCTGATGAGTCGAAATCAAGTTTATATAACAGATCCAGTCCAAACCTATTTGCCTGATTTTAATTATCCTCTTATTACAATCCAGCATTTATTGCAGCATTGCTCAGGATTGCCAGCAGATTTAACACCTGTAGTTAAAAGACATCATAAGCGTGACATCCTGCAGGAGGTACTGGCAAGTGATGTAGTATGGCAGCCAAATGAACAAGTGCAATATAGTGATTTAGGTATGATTATTATAGGAAAGGTGATTGAGGAAGTTACTGGCATTTCATTAAAAAGTTTTGTAGAGCAAGAGGTTTTTAAGCCATGGGGCATGCATCATACATGTTTTCAACTGCCTGTGCATACAAGAAGGCTTGCAGCATCTACAGAAATGGTGGCAGGTCAATTTGTACAGGGAATAGTCCATGATGAGAAAGCTTTATTACTAGATGGTATTGCTGGTAGTGCAGGTTTATTTTCATGTGTAGAGGATTTAGCAAAGTATGCGGAAATTTGGTTGGGGATCAAGCAACAAAGTGTAATTCCATATGAATGGTTAGAGCTTGCCTATACGAAAACTTTTAAAACGAGGGGACTTGGGTTTGAAGTATGGGGAGGAGATGAAGCATCATTTTGTTTTGGTAGGAGGTGGAGCAAGGGCTCATTTGGTCATACAGGATTTACAGGCACGAGTATTTGGATGGACCCTGTAAAAAAGGCATTTGTCATTTTACTAACGAATGCTGTGCATTATGGGAGAAATACAAACATGGGAAGGATTAGAGAGAAGCTTCATACGATGATTTATGAAAAATTACTGATATGAAGGGTGGATCTGCTGGTATGAGACAAAAGAGTAAATGGTTATTGCTGCTTCTTTTATTACTCGTTGTGGGTTTAGTAGGCTGTAACACGAACGAGAAAATAACGACCTCAACAACACCTGATAATGAAGAGAAATCGAAAACTGAAGAGGTTTCGCTAACAATAGGGAGTTGGCGCACAGAAGATGTTGCCAAGTATGAAAAAGTGATTGCTTTATTCAATGAACAACATCCTGAAATACATGTTTCATTTAACCCAACTAAAAATACTGAATATAATACAGTCCTCAATACGGCATTACAGGCTGGAGAGGGTCCAGATATTTTTCACTTACGTCCTTATGCAGCTGGATTGAAGCTTGCGGAGGCAGGTTATGTTGAGAAAATAAACGGTTTAAATGGATTGAATGTATTTCCTGAAGAAGCATTACAGGCTTCTCGTGATGACCAAGGGAATCAGTACGGTGTACCAATTAACTTAAGCTCTACACAATTTTTCTATAATAAGAAGATTTTTAAAGATAATAATCTTGAAATTCCTACTACATGGGATGAATTCATAGCATTAAATGACCAATTATTAGAAAAGGGTATTACACCAATTGCAATGGGTACAAAAGAAGGCTGGCTATTATCGTTGCTCCACGGTATTGTCGGTCCTGCTGTTTATGAGGGCAATGACTTTTACCAAGCAGTGCTCGCAGGAGAAAAGGATTTTACAGATCCGAAGTTTATTGAATCCATTCAAGTAATGAATGACTTGAAAAAGTATTTTCCTGTCAATTCAGAAGGCTTAGGAATGGATGATATCCGTACTTTGTTTGCACTAGAAGACGCGGCAATGTTTCCGTTAGGTAGCTGGGAAATTCCTGTTGTATTAGAAATGAATCCAGATTTAGATTTAGGTTATTTTCCTATTCCATCTAAAGAGAGTAATACAACAGTGACGACTTGGGTAGATGGTTCATTTGCGATCAATGCTAATTCGAAAAATAAAGAAGCAGCTAAAGTATTTTTAGAATTTTTAACAACTAAGGAGTTTGGCGATTTGTTTGTAAAAGAGTTTTCTATGATCAGCGCTATTCCAGGTATTACCTCTGACGATGCATTGTTAAATGCTATTAGTCATTCGACTGCAAATGAAGCAACGCCATATATGTGGGTAACTAATTTTACTGGTGGGGACCCAACAACAAAGAGCTTGCTTGAAAGTGAGCTACAAGGCATGTATTTAGGTCAAGTAATGCCTGAAGAGGTTGCCACAAAAGTACAGGAAAACGCTAAAACTTGGTTTACGCCATTTCAAAAATAATGAAAGTATCAAGTCAGTAGACCCCTGAAGTGCTATAAGGAGTTTAGGGGTCTTGTTGTTTCATGATTAGTAAAAGGAGGCTGCTCATGATAAGAGAATATACAGCTCCATCAGTAAGAAGGAGGAAATCGAGAGTAAGGTGGACTATCCATCTTTTCCCTATTCCTGCACTAATAATCTATGGGTTGTTTGTGCTTTATCCGATAATAGCGGCATTATCCTATAGTTTTTTTGAATGGAAAGGGATGGCTCGTGGTGATTTTATCGGTTTCCAAAATTTTGTGACGCTTTTTACGACAGAACCCTATGGCTCCATGTTTTGGAATGCCTTTAAACATAATGTCCTCTATTTTGTTGTGCAAATGATTGTGATGAATGGATTAGCCTTCTTTCTTGCCTTTATTATTTATCAAAAAATTAAAGGTGCAGAGTTTTTTAAGGCTGCTTTCTTTCTACCGCGATTATTATCAGTGATTGTTGTAGGTTTCTTATGGAAGCTCATTCTAAATCCGAATTTTGGTACTTTAAATGTCATTTTGGAGAAATTAGGTCTTGAAACTTTACAAAAGGCTTGGCTTGGTGATCCCAACACGGCGTTAATCGCCATTATTTTAGTCAATTGTTGGTTTGGATTAGGTTTTGGTGTCTTAATTTTTCTTGCTGGCTTTCAAGGGATCCCAAGTGAGTTAGTCGAAGCTGCAAAGTTAGATGGCGCTAAGGGTTTTACTTTATTGCGTACGATTTA
This sequence comes from Lysinibacillus sp. UBA5994, assembly GCF_002429725.1. NCBI lineage: Bacteria > Bacillati > Bacillota > Bacilli > Caryophanales > Bacillaceae > Lysinibacillus > Lysinibacillus sp. UBA5994. Next base: position 52,830 of record NZ_DJAU01000029.1, read on the forward strand.
CTTGCCTTTAATGGTGCCATCAATTATGATCATGGGCATTTTAACATTTATCCAGTCATTTGAAGCATTTGAATTAGTATATGCAATGCAGGGCTCCATGGGAGAGCCGTACTATTCTACAGATACGTTAGCTGTGTTTTTCTATCGTTTAGCATTTGGTAGCTCTACCGCTTCTGGGGCAACAGCTATTGGGTTGGGTTCGGCGTTAGCTACAGTACTATTCTTATTTATATTAGTTTGTACCACGCTATTTTTACGCTTTACCAATAAAAAGAATGTTCAAATGTAAGGGGTGATTATAGTGAAGCAAGGCGCTATTTGGGTTCGACCATTTTATTATCTTGTGGTGTTTACGGTGGCGACCATTAGTTTATATCCAATTTTGTTAATGATTTTATCTTCATTTAAAAAGAGCGTGGATATCTATAAAAATCCATTGGGTTTACCGACTAGCTTTAGCTTAGATACTTATCGTACATTATTAGCAAAAATTCCATTTACAACATACTTTCTAAACAGTCTATTTGTCAGTATTATATCTGTGATACTAATAGTGGTTGTTTGTTCACTGGCTGCATTTTATATTGCTCGCTTTAAATTTTCTTGGAATCATGCATTGTTCTTTATTTTTTTATTAGGCATGATGATTCCTATAAAATTGGGGATTGTCCCGCTCTTTATATTAATGCGTGATTTAGGACTGATAAATTCCTTATGGTCTTTAATTTTGATGAACATGGCGACAGGTATTCCATTATCCATGCTGATCTTAACTGGCTTTTTTAAAACAATGCCTTATGAATTAGAGGAAGCAGCCCGTATAGATGGGGCGGGGAACTTAAGAGTTCTTTGGCATGTAATGTTACCGTTAATGAGACCTGCCCTTGGAACAGTGGTTATTATAAATTTTATTGCTTCATGGAATGATTTCTTCTTCCCACTTATTTTTATTACAGAAAAAATGAAACGGACGATACCTGTTGGAATGATGTCACTTTTTGGTGAGCATTCGGCAGATTGGGGCTCTCTTTTTGCAGGTTTAACATTAGCTTCATTACCAATGATCCTATTATTCTTTATTGCCTCAAAGCAATTTATGGAGGGGCTGACGGCTGGTGCCATTAAATAGGCAATACATTATTGGGGTCGATGGTGGTGGGACGAGAACTCGTGCAGTGATTGGGACAAGAAAAGGGGAAGTGCTGGCTTTTGTTGAAGGAGCTGGAACGAATATAAAATCAACGCCACCTGACGAGGTAAGGCTACATATTATCAAGCTCCTTGCCACGTTACTACAAAAGATAGATGCAACAAATAATGATATTGCTGCGGTGTTCTTATGTGTGGCAGGGGGCGATCGCCAGTTAGATAAAGAACGCTGGGAGCAATGGATTAGCTTCCTTTTCCCTGCTAGCTCCTGTAAGATAACCATCACCAATGATGCGGTAGCGGCACTTACTAGCGGCACATTTACACAGCAAGGGCTCGTTGTGATAGCAGGAACGGGTTCCATCGTATATGCAGTTGGAAAAAATCATCAAGTTAGTCGTGTTGGAGGATGGGGTTATTTATTAGGAGATGAGGGCAGTGGCTACTATATTGGGCAAGAGGCATTGCGATTGATTACGCGACATTATGATGCTATTGGCGTGAATGAGGATCTGTTTACAGCGACTATTATGGAGCAGCTAGCATTAAAGAATCCTACTGAAATTATTACGCATGTTTATGAGCATCCACAGCCACGTGTACTCATAGCCTCCGTAGCTCGTGTGGTGTTGCGTTTAGCAGAGCAAAATAATGATAGGGCACAAAAAATTATTGAACACGCTGCTCATCATTTAACTCATTTCATCCAAATAATGTTGAAAAAAGAGCCTCAGCTAAAAGGTGACTCTATTGTCCTATGTGGAGGTTTATTCGAAAATTTTTATTTTGTTCAATGCTTTCGAGAAAAATTACAGCTTGCTAAAATACCTAATCGACTAATACAACCAGAGGTGCCACCTGTTATAGGAGCTTTCGTTAATGGACTTCTCAGTGAAGGAATTCCAATCACAGAGGCTTTACAACGAAAGGTAAAAGGAACTTGGATGAGTATCCATGAAAAATAGTGTGGAGGGATTTGATTTCAATGGAACGAATGACAAAACTGACGACTGAAGGCTATCATCCAGATACGACAAATCTAGATTTAATGTCCACTATTGAAATTGTAAAGCTGATGAATGAAGAGGATAAAAAAGTACCATTAGCCATAGCAAAGGTTTTACCTGAAATCGAGCAGGCTGTCACAGCTGTTGTGGATGCACTAAAGAAAGGCGGTAGATTATTTTATGTTGGTGCAGGGACAAGTGGGCGAATTGGTTTGCTAGATGCCGTAGAATGTCCACCTACATTTAGTACATCACCAAAGCTTGTGCAGGCAATATTGGCTGGAGGAGCAGATGCAGTAATGATTGCCATAGAAGGTGCAGAAGATGATCTTTCATTAGGAGAGGTTGAACTACAGAAACAACAGCTAACAAACCGAGATGTAGTGATAGGGATTGCAGCAAGCGGTCGAACGCCTTTTGTCAAAGGAGCATTAAATTATGCTCAACAACTAGGGGCAAAAACAATCAGCTTAGTGAGCAACGCTCATTCTATTATTAGTAAGCATGCAGATATTGCAATAGAGGTGATTACAGGACCAGAAATTTTAACAGGTTCTACAAGACTAAAGGCTGCAACAGCTCATAAACAAATATTAAATATGATTACAACGACAACCATGATTAAGCTTGGAAAGGTCTATAAAAATTTAATGGTGGACGTTCATGCTAGTAATTTTAAATTGCGAGAGAGAGCCAAACAAATCGTCTGTGAGGTAACGGGAGTTTCTTATAGTCAGGCTGAAAGTGTTCTGGAGCAAAACAATTATCAAGTAAAGCTCGCGATTGTGGTGGTACTGACGAATACAACGATTGAAGAGGCGACGGAATTACTTGCTCAATCAGAAGGGCATGTGCGGAGAGCGGTGTCTCTAAAGAAATATTGATGAAGGAGGTACATGGATAACTTCCTTTTATCTAGAGATGGAGCTGGAAAAATGGAAAAAATAAATGCGGGTTTAATTATGCTTGCTGAAATGTGCGAAAAGCTTCCACTCTCCGAAAAAAAGGTGGCAAGCTATATATTAGCACACCCAACACAGGCTATAAAAATGACAGCGGTTGAACTAGGAGAGGCAAGTCAAACAAGTAGTGCCGCAGTTATTCGGCTGTGTAAATCGTTAAATATTAGTGGTGTTCAAGAGCTGAAATTGCGCATTGCTGGTGATTTACAACATGCTAAAGTTGAAGATCGAGATATTGAGGCGAATGAAGCGCTGCCATCGATTGTAGAGAAGGTAACGATGCAAAGTAGTGAAATTTTGACACAAACAGCTAATTTAATAGATATTGCTGAATTGGAGCGTGCCGTAACGGCCTTATCACAAGCCCGTAAAATTATATTTTTTGGAGTGGGTGCATCAGGTATAGCAGCAATGGATGCGGATCAAAAATTTTTACGAATCAATAAAAATAGTAGGGCATTTGTGGATTTGCATTTAGGAGCTACAGCCGTTGTCAATGCACAGAAGGGGGATGTGGTAGTAGGTATTTCCTTCTCTGGAGAAACGCATGAAGTGGCTAAAATCCTTGAAATAGCTGGCCAAACACCAGCCACTACAATTAGTTTAACGCGCTATGGTAGTTCACTAGTGTCTAGCCTAGCAGACATTTGTTTATATGTATCTCCCAATGTTGAAGCAACTTTTAGAAGTGGTGCCACTTCCTCACGTCTAGCGCAGTTACTTGTCATTGATATTTTATTTATGGGGGTAGTGACGAGTGCCTATGAGCAAACAGTGGATCATTTAGATGAAACACGTTCAGTTATTCAAAGGTTGCATAAAAAAGTGGCTAAAAGAAAAAATAAAATAAAAACATATTAATGTTAGTATGTTCAGACTGTAGACAAAAGCTATCGAGAAGTTTTCTCTCGATAGCTTTTGACATTTTTATTCTCAGAAATAAAAACGAATTCTGGTTTTAGGTATTTAGTTTAATATTTTTATAGATGTAATATCATTACCCACTTTTATCTCTTAAATCTTTCTTATAAGCAACAACATTGTATTGATATTTTGGATTAAATGGTAGGTGGGTTAGTCCATTTTGGAAAAATATATTTTTTAACCTAATTTTAACCTTGTTATTGTAATGTGCTAGGTAAAGCAATATTTTGTAAGGAGGTTTTAAGAATGGAACAATATGTTGGAGAAATTCGATTATTTGCTGGCGATTATGCCCCAGACGGCTGGGCTCTTTGTAATGGTCAACTATTATCTATTTCCGAAAATGAAATACTTTTTTCTTTGATTGGCACAACCTATGGGGGAGATGGTCAATCAACCTTTGCATTACCAAATTTTCAAGGCAGGGTTGTAGTACATCAAGGACAGAATCCAACTACTGGTACTACCTTTGTCAATGGTCAAATGGGAGGGGTGGAAACCGTCACTTTAATCTCGTCACAGCTTCCTGCACATACACATCAGGTAAAAGCTTCTTCTCTTGATGGCACAACCCCTAGTCCAGAAAATGCTGTTTGGGCAAAAAATATACAATATTCGACACAACCACCAAATGGCACAATGAATGCCGCCATTGTTTCAAGTGTGGGAGGAAACGCTTCTCATAACAATGTAATGCCGTTTTTAACAATTAGTTACATTATTGCTCTTTACGGTATGTATCCAACAGAATAGGGGGTATGAAGGATGAGTGAACAATATGTAGGTGAAATACGATTATTTAGCTTTGGGATAGTTCCAAGCGGATGGGCGCGATGTGATGGACAAATATTGCAAATTAATACAAACCAAGCGCTGTATTCAATTTTAGGAGCAACTTATGGTGGTAATGGCTCTACGACATTTGCATTACCTGATTTAAGGGGAAGAGTCCCAGTTCATGTAAGCAGTAGCATCACACGTGGACAAAAAGCAGGAGAAGAGGTACATGTATTAACAATTAATGAGATGCCAACTCATACACATATTGTTAATGGTAGTTCAGAAAGTGCTACGTTGAAAGTGGTTACTGGAAATGTGTGGGGTACATCTGCTAATAATATTTATTCTGTCAATCAACCAAATACTAATATGAACACGCAAGCATTGTCAACATCAGGAAATTCGCAGTCACATCAAAATATGCAGCCATACAGTGTCGCTAATTACTGCATAGCTCTAGTAGGAATTTATCCATCAAGAAATTAGAAAAAAGGGGTGGGCAAAGTGTCAGAAGCATATATAGGAGAAATTAGAATATTTGGCGGTAATTTTGCACCAAAAGACTGGGCTTTGTGCGATGGCCAGATCATAAACATTGCCTCGAATAGTGCATTATATGCTATTTTGGGTAACAGATATGGAGGAGATGGAAAAACAACGTTTGCATTACCAAACTTAAATGGTAGGGTAGCGCTTCATCAAGGAACAGGTGTTGGATTAACACCAAGAAGTGTTGGAGCATCTGGAGGTTCATCTACTGTTACATTATTAACCACTGAAATACCTAGTCATAATCATAATGTTACTTGTAACAATACTCAACCATCAAATAATGAGCCAACTGGAGCATTATGGACCGAACAACGAGGTAGAGGTTCTCTCCCGGTATATTCAAATTCAGTGAATACATCAATGAACGCCTTTGCTATCGATCAAACTGGGGGAAGTCAACCACATAACAATATGCAACCATATTTAGGACTAAACTTTATTATTTGTTTATATGGGGAATGGCCTCCTAAGGGTTAACGATTTATTAAATGAAGGGTGTGAAACCAAGAAGGAGAATATAGAATGGGAAAAAAGATATTAACCATAACCTTGTGCTTGTTGTTAGTCGCTTATAGTCAATTGGCAGGAATAGGGTTCGTGTCACCTTTAAAAGTGGAGGCGGCTGCTTGTGATTCGCCAGATTTTCCAAGTTGTATACAGGATTTAACTCAAGCTTCGTGGAAAGATGACACAAATAATGGCTTTGTAGTAAGCGGTATTCCTGGTGATAATGGTATTGATTTATTCACGTATAGCAAAGAATCACCATTACCAGCTGGTTATTATTTTGATGCAAATGAAAAATCACCACCAAAATCAATTAGAGTTTCTGCTGGAGAAAGCTTTGCAGGTGGCATCTTCGATTTAAAATCATTAACAATCAATACGATTAATAAACACGACGAAAATGATGCATTGTCCTTATCAATTCAAGGGTATGATGGGGCCGGAAACCCGAAAGGAAATCCTGTAACTTTTAAGACAGTTGCAAATCATGATCCTATATATAATATTCCTATTAATATAGAAGGAATCAACTCATTTGTCATTACTGCGAGTGTAAATTTTATACCTACTGTACAGGCGGGACTATGGGATTTAACGTTTACCCAATTTACGATTGATATCCCAAATAATAATCCGCCAACAATTACAAATGGTGCTATAACTCCTTCAAATATTACTACCTCAGGCGTACAACTGGACTGGGCTAAAGCATCTGATGATATAACAGCTCAAGAGGATTTAGAATATCAAGTCTATCAATCTAGTAGTAACAATATTGATACGGTTAGTACCATAGAATTGAATGGGACACCGTTAGGCGGCTATACCAAAGATAGTAACTCCTTTAATGTTACAGGTCTTGTAGCCAATACAACCTATTATTTTAATGTCATTGTCAAAGATACCGATGGCAATAAGAGTGCATATACTATGCAGCAGGTAACAATCCTTGCCTTAAATAAACCACCGACATCCAGTAATGGAACCATAGATGTAAACGAGGGTCAAGTGTATACATTTAATAGTACTTCCTTCGCATTTTCTGATGAAGATGCAGGAGATACTTTGCAACAGATTCAAATCTCTACTATCCCAAATAGTGGACAGCTCTTTCTTGATAGCAATAATAATCAGCAATTTGATGGTGGGGAAGCGATTACAAATGGTATGACAATCAGTAAGGCTAATTTAGATGCAGGTAATTTAAACTATATTACAGAAAATGGCACTTCTTCATCTTTTACATTTAAGGTAAGCGATGGTATTGATTTTAGTACTGACTATACAATGAATCTAGTCGTCAATGCACGTCCAGCAGTGACAATTACACCAAATAATTCTAGTCCAACAAATAGCAATCCAATTCTTATAACTATGGTTTTCAGTGGGTCAGTGACAGGCTTTACGGTTGGGGATATAGAGGTTACAAATGGAAATGTGACAGCGCTGTCAGGAATTGGTAACACGTATACAGCCCTAGTATCACCTATTACAGATGGAGCTGTGAAAATCAAAATTCCTGAAAAGGTTGTTGCAACTAGTGGAGGTGCATTAAATAAAGCATCAAATGAATTACAAATATTCTATGATAGTACACCACCTACTGATATTGAGCTCAATAATACTACTGTACAAGAAAAGAAACCCATTGGTACAACTGTTGGAACATTGGCGGCAGTGGATACAGGAAGCTCACAAACATTCACGTATTCATTACAGTCTGGAGATACAAGCTTCTTTACGATTGATGGGAATGTATTAAAGACAAAAGCAATGTTTGCATACAATACGAAAAATAGTTATAAGATTACGGTAAGAGTAACTGATGAGGCTGGTAATACGTTGGATAAGGAGTTTACAATCCAGATTACTAAAAATCATGCACCAACAGGCTCTATCATTGTTAACAGCGGGCAAATCTCGACAAGTTCTATAAATGTTACCTTAACTTTGACGGCAACAGATTTAGAAGGAGAAGCGATAGAAATGCGCTTTTCGAATGATGGTATTACTTGGTCCAGTTGGGAGTCAAAAATATCTACGAGAAGTTGGACTTTGTCCCATGGAGAAGGTAGTAAAACAGTTTATATGCAACTAAGGGATACTGCTGGCAATATATCAAATACATTCACAGATACAATTGTTCTAGATACAACACCACCAGTCATAACAGGGGTTACAAATAACGGTGTTTATAACACTGATGTAACGATTAGTTTTAATGAAGGAACTGCTACCCTGAATGGAGCAACCTTTTCAAGTGGAACTACAGTAAGTACATCTGGAAATTATACTTTGGTAGCAACAGATAGTGCAGGGAATACCACAACCATTACATTTATGATTGATAAAGCTCTGCCAAAAGCTGTAGAGGTGGAGATCAAATCGAATAATCTGGATCCTACAAAGGCTAAGGTAGGAGATACGATCACCTTAACAATGAAAACAGATAAAAATATACAAGCACCTATAATTACCATTTCGGGGAAAGCTGCTATTGTAACAGGAGCATCCACAAACTGGCAGGCAACATATGTTATAGATAATGGTGATTTAGAGGGAACAGCACCTTTTACAATTAACTTTAAAGATCTGTTAGGTAATTCGGCAATAGAGGTAACGGACGTAACTGATGGAAGTTATGTCATTGTCGATAGCGTAAAGCCAACAGTAAAAAAGGTGAAAATGGCTTCAAATAATGCTAACCCAACAGTTGCTAAGGTAGACGATGTAATCACAATCGACTTTGAGACAAGTGAGGACATTCAATCACCGAATGTATCAATCCTAGGACAAACAGCAAATGTCAATGATAAAGGTGATGGGGATGCTAAAACATGGCAAGCAAGCTATACGTTAAAGTCCACAGACTCAGATGGACCTATCAGTTTTACAATTGATTTTCAAGATATAGCAGGGAATGAGGGCTTACAGGTAACAGAGATTTCATCAGGGACAATTGTGATATTTGATAAAATTTCTCCTGAAATAACAACCTATTTCCCAGCGCATCAGGCAATTAATGTACAGCCTGCAGATAATCTTGTATTAACATTTGATGAAAAGATCTTACCTGTAACTAGTAAAAATATTGTCATAAGAAATGCTGCAGATAACCAAATTGTCGAAACAATTGCTGTTACACAAGCAAATGTTTCTATCACTAATGAAACTGTGACAGTAAATCCTACATTAGATTTAGCCCAAAACGCCACTTACAGCATTCAAATTGACGCAGGTGCATTTACTGATGTAGCAGGTAATACGTATAAAGGTATTACTAATAATACTTCCTGGAATTTTTTTACGACTAGTGCACTGCAAACATATACGGTTACGTATGACAGTAACGGGTCTGATGGGGGGATAGTACCAACAGATTCAAAGCAGTATAAAAATCAGGACACTATTACAGTACTGGGCAATACAGGTAATTTAATGAAAGCAGGCTATACATTTGTAGGATGGAATACGAAGGCTGATGGAAAAGGTGTTACTTATAAAATTGGGCAAACGATTCAAATGGGGAAAGGGAATTTGATATTGTATGCTTTGTGGTCTAAAAACAATGTACCAGGAGATGGAGGATCTTCAACGCCTAGTCCTACACCAACACCTGATCCTGTTGCACCAAGTAATCAGCTAAAGATAAATGTTGTAGATCAAAGTATGCCAGATGATGTGCTCCTCCAAACCGTGTTAACACGTGTATTGAGTAACGGTAGCTTTCAAGATACAGTAAACTTTACAGTTGCAAATGCAAACGAGTTTCTTCGGATATTAGGGAATAAGGAAGATAAAAGATCTCGACTTGTGATCCCTAATATGGAACCACCAGCAAGTGAAACAAAGGTGATACTTGATAGAGGTGCTGCTAAACGATTAATAGAGGGCAAATCACATTTTAGTATAGCTATGGGAATGGTCAAAATAGATGTTCCTTTTACTTCAATGAATGATTTCAATGAAGATATTTTCTTCCGAATTGTACCGGTTAAGGATGCAATGCGACAAAAAGCTATCGAGGATAGGGCTAAACAAGCTGAAATAGTTTTACAACAGGGTAATGGCGCTAATGTAAAACTCGTTGGTCAGCCAATATCTATCGACACAAATCTACAAAACCGTCAAGTAACATTGCTACTACCATTACCAGTGAATCTCACATCAGCTCAACGAGAACATATGATGGTCTATGTAGAGCATAGTAATGGAACAGTTGAAATAATACGTGGGCGTTTTGCAGAATTTACGAGAGGACAAACAGGTATAGTCTTTGATGTAGAGCACTTTTCTACATTTTCTCTACTTTATGTAGAAAAAGCGCAGGAAGAAGTGCAACCAGAGAAAGAACCAATAGAGGTAGACAGCACATTTGCTTCCTATATTCACGGCTATACAGATGGCACTTTCCGTCCGAATGTAAATGTCACTCGTGCCCAAATGGCAGCAATGTTGGCAAGAAACCTAAGTGACAATCATATACCAGAAGCGTCTAACCTATTTTATGCAGATACAGCTACTTCATGGGCAAAAAACGATATTGAATATATTCGTACAGAAGGAATTATGCAAGGACGTCATGATCGTTCATTCGGGCCGAATGAAATGATTACTAGAGCCCAAATGGCGGTTATTGCTGTGAGATGGATTGATAAACAATGTGTAGAAGGGGCTACAGATACCTCGTATTGCGAAATAAATAAAAGTGGAGAAACATATCGTGATGTGGCGGTCACACATTGGGCAGCAAAAGAAATCAATCGCATAAGTGCGATAGGTATAATGGTTGGCTCAGGCAATGGTGAATTTAGAACTGAAGAAAAACTAACACGTGCACAGGCAGTAAAGGTACTGAATCGAATCTTTAATCGTCCAATACCAACTGAGGACACAGAACAAATCTTCAAGGATATACCTAAAGAGCATTGGGCTTACTTTGAGATTCAAGCCGCGGCAAAATAAGATTAATAGAATAAGCACGCTAGGTGGATAATGCCTAGCGTGCTTTTAATTCGTTTGAAGAAATCAATTAATTTCTTATTTAAATTACCAGATGTAGAAGTTTGAACATAAATTGATTGCCATCAATGGTATATACAGCTGGCTTTCTCTTCCCGAACTCATGGATTCGAAGCATGCATGCTTTAAAGACGTTCCTCTGTTTGAGGATCAAAGAAATGGATCTTTTCTTCCTTCATAAATAGGAAAACCTTGTCGGATGGATGAAAATTGTTATCAGCCTGTACTCGAGCTATAAAATTCTGATTTACTAAAGAACAATAGAGATAAGTTTCTGCTCCTAGTAATTCTGCAACATCAATCGTTGCAGTGAAAGTGTAAGGGGAAATAACATCAGTCATTTGTAAATCCTCAGGTCGTATACCCATAATAATCTCTTTCCCTAAATAATTTTTTTCCTTTAACAATGGTAAATGCATGGATGGGATAGGGAAGCTTTGCTCGCCTAAAAGGATCTCGGTATCTGTTAGACGACAGTGGAAAAGGTTCATGGATGGTGAGCCAATAAAGCCTGCCACAAACATGTTAAGTGGTGTATTATATACTTCTTTAGGTGTCCCAATTTGTTGTATAAGGCCATCCTTCATCACTACCAGACGGGTAGCCATCGTCATAGCCTCTGTTTGGTCATGTGTGACATAGATCGTTGTCGTTTGAATTCGTTGATGGAGCTTCTGGATTTCTGCTCGCATTTGTACACGTAATTTGGCATCCAAATTAGAAAGAGGTTCATCCATTAAAAATACCTTAGCATCTCTGACAATTGCTCTTCCCAGTGCTACACGCTGACGTTGTCCACCAGATAGAGCTTTTGGTTTTCTTTTTAAATAATCCTCTAATCCTAAAATCTTAGCAGCTTCTTTAACACGACGATCTATTTCCTTTTTATCAACCTTTCGAAGCTTTAAGCTAAATGCCATATTTTCATAGACTGTCATATGTGGATATAAAGCATAGCTTTGAAATACCATTGCAATGCTACGATCTTTTGATTCCACATCATTCATGAAAACATCGTCAATGTATAGTTCTCCCTTTGATATATCCTCTAAGCCAGCAATCATACGTAAAGTTGTTGTCTTACCACAGCCAGAAGGGCCTACAAACACAATGAATTCTTTATCATGGATATGCAAATTAAAATCAGTTACGGCCTGGATATTTTTATCGTAAATCTTATAGATATGCTCTAACCGTAATTCCGCCATACATACTGCACCCCTTTACAAGTCATATTTTCATTGTAAATGACTTTAGAATAGAGTGATATGGAAAGCTTGCACAGTGTTGAAGGCATAATTTGTGCAGTTGGTCTTAAAGTGATTCTAAGAAAATAATTGCGAGATAAACTTCTAGCCGATGGGAAAATTGCCGAATATCCTTTTGCGTCATTTGTTGAAATTTTTCTAAGCGATTTTGTAAGGTATTACGGTGCATATACATTTTTTTAGAGGCTAATGTAATGTTTCCATCGCATTCAATCAATTTCTTAATTGTATGGAGTAATTCTGGCTGAGAAGTGGCTCTTTTTAGGATAGAGGAGATAAAAATTTCTTTCTCTTGATAGGCTAGATGCTGCGTTATATAAGGCACTAAAAGCTCTTGCTGTGTGAGTACATGCTTTGGTGTATAAGTCCAAATGGATGGTAGAAGGTGAACATACCAGTTAAATCGTTCCTTGGTTGTGGTGATGTTGTGTATAATATCAGAAATAAAAATTTTAAAATGAGTCTCTAAGTCTGCCATTATAGGATTAACATAATGAGTCAAATCTAAAAACTCCTCATTGTAGTCGATACACTCGATTATGCCAAATAATTGTGGCTGAAGCGATAGCAGTATAATATCCTTCCCAAGTAAAGCTTCGAAGACTGAACGCAATAATGTAGGTGTTGAAAAGTCTTTATCAAAGTGAAGAAATAACAAACGATGCATAGGAAGATTAGTTGGAGCAATATCTGTTTTATCTGTAAAATAATCAAGCCAAATCATATCATAGTTATCGTATAAAACAGTGGGGCCTGAGAATATTCGCAATAGCTCATATTCATTTTGTGTCATTGTGTGTATGGGAATTTCGTAAAGCTGATTGTCAAAATTAAATACATAATTTCCATCAGTTTTACCTGAGAAGGGGCTTAATAATGGGAAACGTTTCTGTAATTTTTGAAGATCCATGCATGCCACTCCTTATTTAAATAGAATGTAATAAGGTCAATTTACTATAATTATATGATGAAATGCTTATAGTATTAATATAAAAAACACGGACATGAGCAAGTATGACAATCATACCTAGCTAATGTCCGTGTTATCTATTTAGGCATCTTTTTTAAATAACTTACCTGGCCAGAAAGCATATTTACCTAGTACTGTTGTGATGGCTGGTACAAGTAATGGTCTTACAATAAATGTATCGAGCAATACACCAATGGCTGTCACAACACCAAATTGAACAAGCACTTGAATCGGTAATGTTGCCAGCACCGCAAATGTACCTGCTAGGATGAGTCCAGCAGATGTAATAACGCTTCCTGTTCGGACAACACCTTCTTCTACAGCTGTTAAATGGTCAGTGGTTTTGCGCTTTTTCCAAATCTCTGAAATCATAAAGATATTATAATCCTCTCCGAGAGCAACTAAGAACACAAAAGCATACAATGGAATAGCACCAGAAATTGCCTCGGCCCCCATGATATGATGTAAGATTAACCATCCAGCGCCTAATGCCCCAAAATAAGAAATAATAACAGTCGCTAATAGATAAACAGTTGCTGTAATAGAACGTAAATAGACAAATAATAATAATGCGATTAAGGCAATCATGGTTGGCATGATTACTGTTTCATCTCGCTTAGTTATTTGTTGTGTATCATATTGACTAGCTGTTTCTCCACCAAGCCAAACATGTTTATCAGCGTTGTTGAGACCTTGTGCCTCTAGTATTTTAATAACCTCTTTTTGTAGTTCAGGAATATGAGCTAATGACTCCTGTGCATAAGGGTTGGCATCGAAATTGAGTTCATATAAGTGTATATTCTTATTTTTTTCGCCAATTTGTACATCTGCCACACTATCAATATAAGAGATAGCTTCAAGTTGTTGCTGGATATTGATATCAGTACCTTCTGTGTCTATTACTAATTGAACAGGTGCTAGTTCTCCAGGCGAAAAATTCTCTTCTATTAATGTAAATCCTTCTCTAGACGGCATATCTTTTGGGAAGGATGAAAGCAAATCAAATGTATATTGAATTCGCGGAACAAATGCCGCCAACCCTCCAAGTAAGATTACAGTTACAGCGATAACGACCCAAGGTTTATGGGTAACAAAATGACCAATTTTATGACTAACCTTATGTGAAGGCTTATGCTGTTTCTTGCCCTTTTTCTTGGCCATTTCCTCCGTTCGAGGAGTGAAGGGGAAGAACGCTACTCGCCCAATAAGGACAAGAATTGCTGGTAGGACAACAAGTGCTGCGACCCCCATGACAAGCACACCAAAACTAAATGGTACGGCAAAGCGTTGAAATGCGCCATAATGGGCAAGACTAAGGGTCGCTAAACCTATAACTACTGTTAGGGCACTCATTAAAATAGCACCACCCGATTCTTTAACAGCTAGCTTCATTGCGACCGTCTTATCCTCAACATCAAAGAGTATTTCTCTATATTTTGAAATTAAAAATAAACAATAGTCAGTACCTGCACCAAATAGTAAAACAGTCATAATGGAGACTGCCTGTGAATCTTTATCTATCCATCCCTGTTCAGCAAAAAAACCAAGTGTCGGGCTAATCACACCATAGGCAAGCCCTACAACAATTAAAGGAATAATAGCTAGCAATGGAGAACGATAAATAATAATAAGTAATACTAAAACGAGTAATACAGTTGCGATCAATAGCTTCACATCTGCTTGTGAAAATAAACTGACAGCATCAGTGGCAATTCCCACTGGTCCAGAATAGCGCACATGGAGTGCATCGCTTGATAATTTATCATCTAATTGGACTTGATAGCCTTCCATTATTTTTGTCAGCTTATCTAAACTATCCTGTAGCATATCTGTTGCGACACCTTTTTCAAAAAACACAGGTGTAACAATTGTTGTACCATTTTCAGAAGCGGAAGCCATTAAAGCCTGAGGTGGCATTTGATCAAATGGTGGAACCATTGTTTGATGGGCTAAGGGCTTTGCTTGCAGCTCGTTGTATACACCTTGTATAGCCGAAAAATCATCAGGTGTTAAGCCATTTTCACGATGCCACACCAACAATAGAGGTGTTCCAGCATCATTAGGAAATTGCTCTGCAATAATGGACGCAGCTTGCTCAGACATTTCGGTATTAGGTAAGTTTTTGCCTGACTCACTTTCTATACTATTGATTTGTGGCCAAGCAAATGAGAATACAACTACTAATAGCACCCAAAAAGCTAGTGCTAATAATCTTCCCTTTTTACTTGCAACCATTGAGCCCCATTGCTCAAGTGGATGTTTTTTCATCAAAAGACCTCCATTTCATGTAAGTGATTTAATTATATATACTAGAAGGTTAATTAATCAATCCATAAATATTAATATGTTATAATATGCGTAAAAAGAATGCTTAATTAAGGAGGCGAACTTGTTGAAACAATCACCGCGTGTTCTCGGGAGACCTCGCCATGATGAAAATGCGAAACCTACAAAAGATATTGTCCTTGAAACGGCCACAAGACTTTTTATTAAAGAGGGCTACAAAAATATTTCAATGGATGATGTAGCAAAGGCTTGTAACGTAACAAAGGCGACTGTCTATTACTACTACCCAACTAAAGGGGATTTATATACATCTGCTTTAATCGCTATGATGGATCGTATCAAGCTATCTATTCTACAAATTTTAGAGCAGCCTAAACCATTTAAAGAACGACTCGAACAGCTCGTTGAGGTTCATTTATCAGCCACTATCGATATTGATATGAAAAATTTTATGAAAGAGGCTACCATTAATTTATCGGAATCGCAGCTGAGACATGTTCAAGCATCCGAAAATGGTATGTATCAAACAATAGAGCATGCTATGCAAAAAGAGATGGAAAAGGGCACAATTCGAAAAGGAAATGCAAAGTTTTTCGCTCATAACTTTATGGCATTGATGACTGTAGGGTATTTTAAAGATGGGGATGGTAAAACTTTGCTAGGCTCAGTAGATGTGACGGCAAAGGAAGTAACAAATTTCTTCTGGCTTTCTGTTGAAAAACGTTAACACAAAATAGGTTTGTAAAAGGAGTTATCTCATTCATTTGGGATACTTCTTTTTTAGTGATGTAAGTCACAGACAATCAGAGTGATTCTTCATTATAGTGGGGGTGTGGCCTAAAAAGTAGTGGAACATCGTAAATCAAAAGAACCTATAATAGCATAAAAACAGTGTAATGGAGGAATGACAATGACAATTATACCAATCCAAGCAATGCTAGAAGAAAAGACAAAACATATTGGTAAATTAGGGAGTATCGCTGGTGCAGATATTTTGAACATTCAATTGCGTGCAGGTGAAAAAATTCCTGAGCATCGTGCGGACAATGAAGTGCTAATTATTGTTCAATTTGGTGAAGTTCGCTTTATTGTTGAAGGTGTGGAAGAAATTTTAACACAAGATACAATTTTAACTTTAAAACCATCTGAAAAGCACAGCTTAGAAGCAGTTACAGACGTTCGTGTTATTGTCATTAAATTAAAATAAAAAAAGCTCCTATATTCTAAAATCTACTTTGTTAGCCAAGAGGGATACATTTCTATTGACACTAACAAAAAAGATATAGCGTCCTTATTGAATATTACTAGAGAAACCTAAAGCTGTCGTTTATCTGCTTTCCAAAGAGAAGGGGATATAGAGATGACAGGAAAAGGAATTATCAAAAAAAAATTACGATGCGTTGGAAAATTTATTATAGCAAGACAGTTAATAGTTGATGAAATCAATGAATTTTGAAAAGATTGTCGAAATTGTGATATAGCTCATTGAAATAATGTACAAACAGTCTTATAATGAAGGTTGTAATGTCACCAAGACAAGATAAGGATGGTATTATGATGCGCTTTTTGCGATTTAAAGTAAACATTGTAATAACAAGTCATACGAATCGCTATCCAGCCCTTGTGACTGGTGATTGTGTAAGATATACGCTGTAACGACTGTTAAGTTTTACCTTAATGGTCTTTTTTACATGTAAGCAATAAAAAATAGTACTAGTGATGGCAAAGGAGAGTTCAAAATGTCAGAAACGAATAACCAAACACAGGCTGAACAAGTAACTGTGAGTAAAGAGCAATTAGATGTACTAGATCAATTATTAAAGCCTGAAGTTCAAGAATCACTAACAACTTTAGTTGAGCAATTACCAAAGTTAACTGAAATGATGACATTATTAACGAAATCATATGAGTTTGCTCAAGCTGTTGCAACAGACGAAGTGCTTAAAAACGATACTGTTGGAGCAGTAACAGAAATCGCTGGTCCTGTAGTGGGCTCTGCGAAAAACCTTGCAGCAACTGCAATTGAAGCGAAAGACCGTGCATCTGAAAGCCATGAGGTAATTGGTTTATTCGGTCTTGTGAAAATGTTAAAAGACCCTCAAGTTCAAAATGTTTTCCGTTTTGTTAATGCTTTCTTACAAGTAAGCTCAGAACGCAAAGCCAAATAAGACTCAAGGTAAATTCAATTCGTAAGGACGGAGGATTAATTAATCATGTCAAAAGAAATCGTCATCTTAGGTGCAGGTTACGCTGGCGTTTTAACTGCATTAACAGCACGTAAGTATCTATCAGCTGATGAAGCTAAAATTACTGTAGTAAACCAATTCCCAACACACCAAATTATCACTGAGCTTCACCGTTTAGCTGGTGGTACAATTGCAGAAGGTGCTGTTGCATTACCACTTAAAAAAATCTTTAAAGGTTTAGATATCGACCTACACATTGCGAAAGTATCAAAATTTAATGTAGATACTAAAAAAGTTGATTTAGATAATGGTTATACATTAACTTATGACACACTTGTAGTATCTTTAGGTAGCCAAACTGGATTCTTTGGTATCCCAGGATTAGAAGAAAACTCTATGGTTCTGAAATCAGTAAATGATGCCAATAAAATCAACAAACATATTGAAGACCGCATTAAAGCATATGCACAATCTAAAGATGAAGCAGATGCAACAATCGTTATTGGTGGTGGCGGTTTAACAGGTGTTGAGCTTGTTGGTGAAATCGTGGACAACTTCCCGAAAATCGCTGCAAAACATGGTGTTAATTTTGCTGATCTTAAAATTAAACTTGTTGAAGCTGGTCCGAAAATCTTGCCAGTTCTTCCAGATACACTTATCCAACGCGCTACTGAAAGCTTAACTAAACGTGGCGTAGAATTTATTACAGGTACACCAGTAACAGGTGTTGACGGCAACGTTATTTCTTTAAAAGACCGTGAACCAATTGTTGCAAATACACTTGTTTGGACAGGTGGGGTAGCTCCACTTCCAATCGTAGGCGAATCAGGTCTAGCTGCTGATCGTGGAAAAGCAACTATTAATGAATTCTTACAATCTACGTCACACGAAGATGTCTTTGTTATTGGTGATGCATCTGTTGCACTACCAGCTGATGGAGGTCGTCCACTATACGCTCCAACAGCACAAGTTGCATGGCAAATGGGTGAATGTGCTGGTTATAATGTATTTGCACAATACAAAAACCAAGACATGAAAGCATTCTCAGCTGTAAACTCTGGCACACTTGCAAGCTTAGGTCGTAAAGATGCTGTTGCTACAATTGGTGCGAGCAACACAGAGCTTAAAGGCCTTCCTGCAACATTAATGAAAGAAGCTTCTAATATTCGTTACTTAACACATATTAAAGCTTTATTTGGTTTAGCCTATTAAAAAACAAAACACTCACTACTATCACGCTATGTCGTTGTTAGTAGTGAGTGTTTGTTTTTTTCTAAAGATGTATATTAATTACTTTAAATCCAGTAAAATAAATACATATTCAATATTCTATTTTCTGAGGTGATGGCTGTGTTAACAATGTTCCAAACAAAAAAAGTAGATATAGAGCAATTTAAGGCTAAAATTGATGAACTGAATGCAAAGCTGGATAAGAAAGATCATGAATTTCAAATTTTTTTAAATGAGTTACATAAGGAAATCATTGAAACTATTGAACAACATAACAAGGTAAATGACCAGCATACTATTTTAGGAGAAATGGTCGCAGATATTGTAGGAGAGTTTAATAAAGTTGAGGATAGCACAATTCACTCCAATAAAATTTCTGAAAATGCCCTAGATAAAGGCAATTTATTAATCTCTTCCTCGGATCAAATGATGACATTATCGGTTGAAAGCAAGCATGCTGTTCAGGAAGTAGAGCATTTGATTGATGCGTTGGGAGAGCAGTCTCAAAAAACGTCTTTAAGCATGAGTAATTTAAGTGAGCGCTCAAAGCAAATAGCTGAAATTGTAAATGTTATTGGAGAAATATCAAATCAAACCAATTTACTAGCTTTGAATGCATCTATTGAGGCAGCAAGAGCAGGGGAGCATGGTAAAGGCTTTTCGGTTGTTGCCGAGGAAGTTCGCAAATTAGCTGAAAATACGAAAACAAGCACAGAAGATATTGCTAATTTAACAAAGAAAATCGAAGAACAAATTGGACTTGCTTACGAGGATAATAAAAATAACATGCAGCTAGTAACGGAAGGCATTGATAAAAGTGCTAAAACATCAGTAAAAATTGATCAATTACTGCACATTATGACAAATGTTCAAACGGGAATAAATGAGCTATTAGCTTCAATTAAAGATCAGAAGCTATCAAACGAAGATGTTATACATAAATTTAATAGGACGACAGCTTTATTTGATGAAACAAATCGCGTTCTAACAAGCCATATTGATGAATCAGAAATTGTAACAAAAAAATTATTAGAGGCAGTTGATCAAGTAAAGCATTTCCCAACTGAAAGATAGAGATTTTAACTTCATTCTATGGAAATTTAAAAAGCAAGAACCCTGCATAGCAGCAACTTTTCAACTTCTTATTGTGACTACTACAGGGTTCATTTAATTATTTCAAGTCGCCAACTTTTTCTTTTAATGCTGCTAATTGATCTGGATAGTTTTTTTCAGTTATTTCATTCCACAATTCTGCATCTTTAATTCCACATCTTTCGGGAATAAAGACTGGGTCAAGCCCCAACTTCTTTTGCTCTTCATAATCTCTTAATGTAGCTATACCTGGCTTTGTTAATAAAATAATAGCAATTAGGTTTAACCATGCAAGTATACCTACACCAATATCAGCAAGATTCCAAGCAGTTGATGAGGAACGAATCGTTCCAAAAAAGATAGAGATAACTAGTAGTACTTTTACGACAATAGCAATAGTAGCAAAGTTTTTATTGTTTCTAAATAAGTAAGCAACATTACTTTCCGTGTATACCCCAAAAGCAAGCATAGTAGTTATTGCAAAGAAAAATACTGCGATAGCAACAAAAGGACTTCCTAAACCAGGAATGAATGAGTTAATTGCTTCTTGTGCAAATGCAGTACCTGCTTCAACTCCTGGTAGATTCTCAACCAAAAATCCCCCATTAGGAAGGGCAATATTGTAACTGCCTGTGGAGATGATCATAATGGCTGTAGCTGTACAAACAAGTAGTGTATCTACATAGACCGAGAATGCTTGGACAAGCCCTTGTTTAGCAGGATGAGATACTTCTGCGGTACCAGCTGCCTGTGCCCCAGTACCTTGACCTGCTTCATTTGAATAAGCCCCTCTTTTTACTCCCCACATAATTGCATTTCCAAAAACAGCACCAAATGCAGCATTTAAATTAAAGGCAGAGCTGAAAATTAAAGCAAATATTGCAGGTACTTCTTTTATATTGATCAATAAAATAATGAATGCAAGAAGTATGTAAGCAGTTGCCATAAACGGTACAGCATATTCAGCAACTTTTCCAACCCTTTTAATACCACCAAAAATAGCAAATCCAAATATTGCAGAAACAATAATACCTGTAATTATTGGTGAAATCCCGAAGGCATTTTTTGTTGAATCAGCAATATTAAAGGCTTGAACACCTGAACCAGTGAAACCAGTTGCTATAATTGTAGCGATAGCAAATAATATAGCAAATGGCTTATTTTTTAACCCTTTCTCAATATAGTATGCTGGCCCTCCACGATACTCTCCTGCGATTTCTTGTTTCCAAACCTGGGCTAACGAGGACTCAATATAGGCAGCACCAGCTCCTAAAAAGGCTATGACCCACATCCAAAAGATAGCCCCTGGTCCTCCAAAATAAATTGCAGTAGCTACACCAGCTATATTCCCAATTCCGACACGTCCACCCAATGCCATTGCAAAGCTTTGAAAAGATGAAACGCCATTTGCCGAAGTTTTTCTATTAAATAATTGTTTAATCATATCTTTGAAGAGACGCAGCTGTGGAAACCTCATAATAAGCGAAAAGTAAACGCCAGCTCCTAAGCAAAGATAAACTAATGCGTTACTCCAGATAATCCCTGCTATTTTACCTGTTAAAGCGGCAAAATCCATATAACAACCTCTTTCTATTTTGTACTGTGTCATCTTAGATTATTAGGTAACAATTTAAATGAGAGGATATGAAAGCTATTTTGAATGAAGTTTCTTTTATTTAAAATAAACTTTTAATCAATGTATCAATCATAATAGGCATCTCTTTAAACGCACTATCCACATGCAATCGTTCTGTTTTTTGATGGGCATCCTTTCCAAATGGACCGACATTTAAGACAGGACCTTGT
>NZ_DJAU01000028.1:0-140859 GCF_002429725.1 Lysinibacillus sp. UBA5994
TTTAGTCAATTATATTGTATTTAACATAAAACTCTAGTATAATCTTTCGTATCATCATGAAATTCTGGTAATCGCTGCGGCGCTAGACGTCGTAGAGGAAAGTCCATGCTCGCACGGTTCTGAGATGACCGTAGTGTTCGTGCTTACTGAAAAAATAAGGTAAGGCAGCTATTAAGGCTGACGGCGGAAGGAAAACCTAAGTCCTCTGGATATGGTTGACACTTCCTGAAAGTGCCACAGTGACGAAGCTTGCTTGGAAACTTGCAAGGTGGAACGAGGTAAACCCCACGAGTGAGAAACCCAAATTATGGTAGGGGCACTCTCTAGAAGGAATTGAACGGATAGAGGGACAGAGTTTGCTCTGTAGATAGATGATTACCACCTGATCGTACGAGGCGCAAGCTGTTTGAGTACTCGGGAACAAAACATGGCTTATGGAATTTTTTGATGCTTATCTACGAAATAACAAGCGCTCTCCAATTCGGTGGAGAGCTTTTATTTTGAATTCATGAGGAAAAAGTAACCTTGTTAATCAAGTCTTGGTATGCGCTATACGTTTGAGAAGTATCGCTACCGCTTCTAAGTCACAACATCTGAAAACGGTTATAGCATCAATGTGATGTATTGATCTTGACTGCTCACATACTTGTATTGTAAGCAAACGCCAGGTATAACAACCACCTCTATAAATGGTTTATCAGTTTAGGTGTATGGTTACCTGTTTATCAAGAGAATGCCTTCGGCGATTGTCATAGATTTACTTGAGGCGCTTTTCGAGCAAATTCGAAAAATCTGGACGCATTCATTGCACGAAAGAGAAGCGTCAGTGACAATTACACCGAGCGTAATAGATTACATAGTGGTTGGCCTGACGTAAATGCCCTTCTGAGAGGGAGTATAGAGAGATAGGATGGAGCGGAAACATGAACGGAGTAAACAATTGGGAAAGTACGGATAAACTGAAACTGATATCTAAATATCCGACTTCCTTAATACTTAAAATCTTCGAAAATGTATCTGAAGGTATCATGATTACTGATGAATACAAAAAAATAGTAATGGTTAATCCTGCCTTTGAATTTGTGACAGGCTATACATGTGATGATGTGGTTGGAAAAACGCCAGCCGTTTTACAATCTGGTGTACATGAATTGCCGTTCTATTTAGAGATGTGGGAGCAGATACGACAAGAAGGCATTTGGCAAGGTGAGATATGGAATCGTCGTAAAACTGGAGACGTATATCCTGAATGGTTAACAATTGTTTGTGTAACCAACGATGAGGGTGAGGTTACAAATTACTGTGGTATTTTCACAGATTTGTCTGAAAGAAAAATAGTAGAAAATGAATTAGAAAAGCGTTTGCTCACGGATTCATTAACAGATGTATCCAATCGTTTTGCCTATATCGAAAGAATGGATAATCTCTTGGAATCGACTTCTGCTATTTCTCATTCAGTGCAGCATGCGATCTATTTCTTAGATTTGGATCGATTTAAGCAAATTAATGATACATTAGGCCATGCTGTTGGAGATTCAATTTTAATAGAAGTAGCAAATCGACTAAAAAAATTACTGAAAAATAAAGATATTATTGCAAGATATGGCGGAGATGAATTCGTCATTACATTAACCAATGTGAAAAATGTGAAAGAGGCTGCAAAATTTGCTGAACAAATTATTAGTAGTATTGAACAGCCAATGATGATAAATGATCAGGAAGTTTTTATTTCTACAAGTATTGGTATTAGCGTTTATCCAGTTGATAGTAAAAACACAGAAGAACTGATCAATTGTGCAGATAGAGCGATGACTTATTCAAAAAAGAATGAATTAAACGGCTATTCCTTCTATTTTGATGAACTGCAAACCGACGCACAACGAGTGCTATTGCTAGATTCTGAGTTAAGAAGAGCAATAGAAAACCGTGAATTTGAGCTACATTTTCAGCCAAAGATTTCTATGGAAAATGAGCAGATTCAAGGTTTAGAAGCACTAGTCCGCTGGAATAGCGAGAGGCTAGGCTTTGTTTCGCCTGCTGAGTTTATCACTTATGCGGAGGATACAGGTCTAATCATTCCATTAAGTGAGCTTATTATCGAAAAAGCATGTGAGGCAGTCATTCAAATGCAACAATATGGTTGGAAAACACCTGTCGCCATTAATATCTCGAGCATTCACTTTAAACAGCAGAATTTTTTGGAGTCGATACAAACAATATTAGAGCGCTATAATATGCCAGCTAACAATTTTGAAATAGAAGTGACAGAGCGAACGGTGATGAACAGTGCCAATGAGACAGTTAGTAAATTGGTTCGTTTAAAACAATTAGGCTTTAAAATCTCAATCGATGATTTTGGGACTGGCTATTCATCCTTAAGCTATTTGGTTCGCTTCCCATTAGATTGTTTAAAAATTGATCGTAGCTTTATCCAGCATATTGGATCACTCGATGAAAAACAGGCAGTTGTAGATGCGATTATTCAAATGTCCCATCGCTTAAAAATGAAAGTTGTTGCTGAAGGTGTAGAACAAGCACAACAAGTGGATATACTACGTAAAATGAACTGTGATATTATCCAAGGCTATTATTACAGCAAACCACTCCCGTTAAACGAATTGATGGAGTTTATGGAGTATTGGGAAATTGAGCATCAAGGAAGGAAATAATCTATGGCAAACTATCAATTAGTAGCTACGTCAGCAATGGGCTTAGAAGCTATTGTGGCACAAGAAGTAAAAGCACTTGGCTATGAAACAACCGTTGACAATGGCAAAGTATATTTTGAAGGCGATGAAACGGCGATTGCGCGTACCAATCTATGGCTACGTGTAGCGGATCGTGTAAAGATTGTCGTTGGGCAATTCCCAGCAAAATCGTTCGAACAATTATTTGAAAGTGTAAAGGCACTCCCTTGGGAGAAGTATTTACCAGTGGACGCTGCTTTTCCTGTTTCAGGAAAGTCCGTAAAATCGAAATTATTTAGTGTACCTGATTGTCAAGCCATTACCAAAAAAGCAATCGTTGAGCGAATGAAACAGCATTATAAGCGACTTGGCTTTTTAGATGAATCTGGAGCGACTTACAAAATTGAGGTTTCAATTTTAAAAGATGTGGCGACACTAACGATTGATACATCTGGTGCTGGCCTACATAAGCGTGGCTATCGTCAGGCTCAAGGTGAGGCACCATTAAAAGAAACATTAGCAGCTGCACTTGTACAAATTTCAAAATGGAATCCAAATCGCCCGTTTGTTGACCCATTCTGTGGCTCTGGTACTATTGCATTGGAAGCGGCGATGTTTGGACAAAATATAGCTCCAGGCTATAACCGAGAATTTATTTCTGAGGAATGGCCATGGATGAAAGCTGCAATCTGGGATACGGTTCGTGATGAAGCAGATAGTTTAGCGAACTATGATCAGCCTTTAGAAATTATTGGTTCCGATATTGATCACCGTATGGTCAGCATTGCGCAAGAAAACGCAATGGAAGCAGGCTTTGGAGAGTTAATCACGTTTAAGCAAATGCAAGCACGTGATTTTACAACACAGTTAACGGATGGTGTCATGATTGGGAACCCGCCGTACGGAGAGCGTATTGGTGATGTGGAAGTCGTGGAACAGGTGATTCGCGATGTTGGGAAGGTCATGAAAAACTATCCAACTTGGTCTGTATATATGCTATCCTCCATGAAAAATTTTGAAGAATTATATGGACGCCAAGCGACGAAAAAACGTAAATTATTTAATGGTTTTATTGAAACAAATTATTATCAGTTCTGGGGTCAAAAGTCTAAAAGAGATTAACGAATAGTAACGGAAGATAAGATTTTTTCTTATCTTCCGTTTCGTCGCGTATAATAGCACCAGATAGTTAGAGGGGGAACATTAATTGCGTAAATCTTTACCATTTGCATTATCAAAGGACCGTTCATTTTTTGATTCATTAGGTGACTGGATGGGCGATGTTCTTTATGATGAATTACCAGAAAAGGGCTTTGAATGCCGTGATGAGCAAATCTTTATGGCTTATCAAATAGAACAAGCACTAAAAGAAAAAAATGTTCTCTTTGCAGAGGCAGGAGTGGGAACTGGCAAAACGATCGCTTATTTGCTTCCAGCTATTTCCTACGCACGTTACACAGGGAAACCTGCGTTGATTGCTTGTGCAGATGAAACATTAATCGACCAACTTGTAAAAGAGGGGGGCGATATTTATAAACTCCAAAAAACGTTAGGACTTGATATTGATGTTCGACTAGCAAAATCGAGAGATCAGTATTTATGCTTAAAACGCTTTGAGGAAGCAGAGAAAGTGGAGTCGGATGAATGGATTGATGATATTTCCTTTTCTATCCCTGATGGTGTTTATGCACAAGGTTCGATGATTGCTGTTCATCCATATGGGGAACGCAGTGATTATCCAACAGTCAGTGATGAGGATTGGCAAAAAGTTAATTACAATTCGATTATGCAATGTTCGGTTTGTGACCTTCGTAATCGCTGTGGGCAAACATTGCATCGCTCTCATTATCGAAAATCAACCGATCTTGTTATTTGTTCACAAGATTTTCTAATGGAGCATTTAGCTACAAAGGAATCTCGTGAGCGTGAAGGTCAGTTAGCATTACTGCCTGAGGTATCAATGATGGTGCTGGATGAAGGACATTTATTGGAGTATGCTGCGCAAAAAGCGATGACCTATAAAGTACAGGCGACGACTATCGTGCAATTATTGGAGCGCTTGATGGTAGATGGTGTACGCGAGCGCACACTGTATGCAATGGAGAAATTACAGGATGATCATGAACTATTTTTTGATCAGCTTCGTGATGATATCGTTGCTTCTAATGAAGATCGCAAACGCATAAACAAATCAAAAACATTGCTTGCTTATGGGAAGCAATTAATAGATGATGTAGAAACATTGATGGAAGAATTCGTTTTTGAATCAGAAATGTACATGATTCCTGAATATGAGCTAAATATGGCGGAAGAATATTTAGAACAATATGAGGCTTCGTTGCGTATTTTCATCGCACAGGGAGATGCAGTAGATTGGTTAGAGGAAACAGATGGTGAAGAAACGCTCGTCATTATGCCTCGTTTAATCACAGAAGTTTTAGCAGAAAAATTATTCTCTAAAAAGCTTCCAATCGTCTTTTCTTCTGCCACTCTATCGGTCAATAAAGACTTTTCTTATATTGCCTATAGTTTAGGAATTCGAGATTACCAATCATTTTCTGTACCATCCCCATTCGACTATGAAGAGGTTATGAAAATCTATTTACATGAGCTTACACAACGAGACAAAACAGCGCGTGTTCAGCAGTTGCTGCGTGATGGTGAGCAAACGTTGATTTTGTTTAAATCGAAGCAAGCCATGCTAAACTTCAAGGCAGAATTACCGCTAATGGAACGTATGTATGTAGCATTTGAGGGAGATCGAGAGCTTTCAGCCATTGTTCGAGACTTCCAGCAAGGAACAGTTAAAACATTATGTTCATATCATTTATGGGAAGGGTTAGATTTGCCTGAGGAAGCATTAACTCGTGTGATTATTTATGATTTACCGTTTCCTCCACAGGACCCATTATTTGATGCGAAACGTACATTTGCCGAAAACCCATTTGAGGAAGTGGAATTACCTTTCATGCAATTACGCTTGCAGCAAGGGATGGGGCGCTTAATTCGTACATCGAATGACCATGGTGATATTCACATTTTATTAAATGAAGATGAACAAAAGCAGCGCGCAGCCTTTGAAAATATAGTAGCAGTTGTACCAGAAATAAAATAGAAAGAAGCGAGTTTACCCAAACGGTAAGCTCGTTTTTTGTTATATCGAAATAACATTATGTGTGTAGTTAAATTATGGATCTTTAAAAAACTGTTGAATATTTCTCTTTTAAGCTATATAGTTCTTTGTAATGCAACGAAATCTTGTGAAAGAATATATTTTTTATATTGAAAATAATTTCACAAAAGGTTTATAATAATGACAAAGATTTTTAAGAATAGTCAAATTGCTTGCTGACTATTCCTTGATAGGGGGCTTAAACCTGTCGAACATTCAATCATTGTGTAGAAAATATACAAATCTATCGGCAACGGATATTGACAAGTTAATAGAAATAGAGGCTACGCTAACGTATTATGCTGAGTTGACTGATTGTTACATGTTCATAGATTGCCTGTTGGAGAATTTACCGCATGCAATTGTTGTGGCAGAGGCATTCCCGAAGAAAGAGATTGGTTTATACGAAAAATCAGTTATCGGAAAATTCGTATTTGAAAGTTTTGAACCAGCCGTATTTGCTGCGTTTAAACATAAAGAAAAATCATCCATTTCCAGAGCAATTACGCAGGAAGGCATAACGGTGGAGCAAAATGTCATTCCCATTTTTAATGAGCAGCAGCAAGTAATTGCTGTGTTGATTCAGGAAAAAATGGTGAAGATGCAAACGACACCGAAGGATGATTTTCAAAATATGCCGTTTGCATTAATTGAGCATATTGTCGAACCTAATTCTCAACCAATTCCAGTTGTTTCTGATTTACTCGTAGAGTCGATTATTCTCACAAATCACGAAAATAAAGTGATTTATAGTAATCCAGCAGGCTATCATTTTATTTCGGAGCTATCTGGATTAGAAAATTTTGACAATATAGCGTTGGATAAAATCTTACCTTTTTTACAGGAGGTCTATGATAAAGGCGACGATGTCTTTTTCCTAGAAATTACGATTGATCGTAAGTCCTTTATTGTGAAGAAGATTCCTATTCGCAGTCATAACGAGAAAGTCACGCTACTCATTATTCATGATCTAACAGAGCTTAAGCTGAAAGAAAATGAGCTAATGATGAAAACATTTGCGATACGAGAAATTCACCACCGCGTGAAAAACAATCTTCAGACAGTGACAAGTCTATTACGTTTACAAATGCGAAATGATCTGTCTGCTTCAAATGCAAGTGCGTTTCAAGAGGCATTAAATCGAATCTATAGTATTTCATCGGTGTATGAGCTGATTTTAGAAAATGAAGATAACGCTGAAGAAAGAGTAGACGTTATCGCATTAGCTAAAAAAATTGGTCATAAAATGATTGGTACGTCTAATACAGCAACTATTCAACTAGCCTTTCATCATGAAAATTTGCAGCTGTTCTGTCATTCAAAAAAGGCAGTCTCTTTAGCACTCATTATTTGTGAGCTACTGCAAAATGCATTAAAGTATGCGTTTATCGGACGTGATGAAGGAGTTATCGATATTCAATTCATTCAGGAAGATTCTACAATTTCGCTTCATATTTCTGACAACGGCGTTGGAATGCAAGAGGTGAAGGCATCTTTTGGTATGGAGATTATCACAAGGCTTGTAGAATATGATTTAGCTGGCTCATTTTCAATTATCCCTAGTAATGAAGGTACACATACTCAAATTCAGTTCCCTGTAAGTGAGGAGGTATTTATCGTAAATGACTAGGAAAGTTATGATTGTCGAAGATGAATCACTGATTGCGATTGATTTGAAGTTTATGTTAGAAGATAACGGCTACGAAGTTGTAGCACAAGCGAACAATGGGGAAACAGCCATTGAATTAGCCTTTTTACACAAACCTCAGTTAATCTTAATGGACATTAAAATGCCTAAACTTGACGGTTTAAAGGCAAGTAAAATTATTGAACAACAGCTTGGTATACCCGTTCTTTTCATCTCGGCCTATAGTGAAAAAGAATTGTTGCTATACATGAAGCAGGATAATATATTAGGATATGTAATGAAACCGTTTTCTGAAAAAAATGTGTTGCCTGTGCTTGAGGTTGCTTTTCATCAAATTGATAAGTTCAACCGTCTCAATGGGGAGATCTTACATAAGCAAACACAATTAGATAAGCGAAAAGTCATTGAACGAGCGAAGGGCTTGCTGATGCAGGCTGAAAATATAAGCGAGGACGAGGCTTACCGTAAGATTCGCAATGAAAGCATGCAAACACAACAGGAAATGGTGCATATTGCACAGCAAATTATTAACAACTTACAAGTCAATAGTTGAAGCAAAGGCGCTTTAAAGAGATTTCTTCTTTAAAGTGCCTTTTTTTATATAAATTTATAAATAAAAAAGGGGTGATGAGTAAGATGGCAATGATAGGAACGGTTATCGTTTATATTATTATGATTTGTGCTGTTTTAGGGGCAATCGGAGCTATCCGAGATGCTGAGTATGGAATTGGGAAAGAATTTATGAATGGGATCCATACGGTTGGTCATATTTTTGTCCCAGCAGCAGGGATCATGGCAGCTATACCTTACTTAACATGGTTTATTAGTCATTTTATTAGTCCGATTTTTGAGTTAATTGGTGCAGATCCTGCGATTGCAGCGACTACGATTTTAGCCTCGGACATGGGTGGTTATCAATTAGCCAATGCATTAAAGGAGTCTTATGAGGGATGGGTAATGGCTCTTGTTGTTGGTTTTATGTCAGGTGCTACTATCGTATTCTCAATTCCAATGGGCCTTGCGATGTTGGATAAGCGTGATCATAAATACATGGCGCTAGGAATTATGGCTGGCGTTTTAACAATTCCGATTGGTGCATTTATTTCTTCTATCATGATTGTGCTATTCAACACAGAAGTACGTGAAGTCATTAGTACAACAGAGGCTCCTACATATGTATTTGCCATTTCTGTTTTACAAATATTAATTAACTTACTACCTTTATTCATTTTCGTTATCTTAATCGCACTAGGCTTAAAGCTTATTCCAAACGGCATGATTACTGGCTTCATGGTATTCGGTCGTGTAATGGATGCGGGAATTAAATTGGTGTTAGTGTTCTCTATTGTTGAGATTTTTACAGGTATTTTTACAAAGATTTTTGGCGCGTGGGGCTTCGATCCAATCATGGCTGATGAAATCGATCAGTTCCGAGCATTAGAAACAGCCGGTTATATCGGGATTATGCTAGCGGGTGCCTTCCCAATGGTGTATCTAATTCGAAAGTATGCTTCCAAGCCACTTGAAGCAGCTGGTAAAAAATTAGGCTTATCCTCTGTAGGAAGTGCTGGGATTTTAGCAACGATTGCGAATATTTTAGCGATGTTTACACTAATTCGCCATATGCCACCAAAAGACAAAGTAATTAACATTGCATTTGGTGTATGTTCCGCCTTTTTATTAGGTGATCACTTATCATTCACGGCGAACTTCCAGCCAACCATTATTTTACCTGTTATTGCAGGGAAGTTTTTAGCGGGTGTTATTGCGATTATTTTAGCCTATAAGCTTTCAGTACCAACTGCATTAAGGTTGGAAATTGAAGATCGCAAGGCTGGCATTATCAAAGAAGGCGAGTATTTAACAGATCAAAAATCTTAATTGATTAAAAAGTGAGGTGATGACGTGTGAGTGAAGAGAAAAAACGATTTATTCAGGAGTTTGTGCCGGGTAAACAGCTAACATTGAGTCACCTTATTGCCAATCCTGATCCAGAAATGTTTCAAAAGCTAGGTATTCAAGAAGCAGGTGCCCTTGGCATTATGACTTGTACGCCAAGTGAAACGGTAATTATTGCAGGAGACTTAGCAACAAAGGCTGCCAATGTCAAACTAGGATTTTTAGATCGTTTTACAGGTAGTCTCGTTATTGTTGGTAGTGTGTCAGAGGTAGAAATGGCGATGTTAGAAATCAATCGTTTTTTATCCGAGGTATTAGGTTATACACCATCAAAAATAACAAAATCATAGGATGTGTCATATGAAAAATCGAGTAATGATAATAGGCGGTGTGCAAGCAGGAAAGTCAACATTGATGAATACATTGTTGGGCAAAGAAAGCAGTGCCAACAAAACACAAGCACTCGTTTATGATGACTGGATTGTTGATACACCAGGTGAATATGTTGAAAATCCAATGTATTACAGAAATATTATGGCAACATCTTTGGAAGTAACCCATGTGATTTACTTGCAGGATGCCACATCAGCAAGGAGTGTATTCCCTCCGCAATTCAGCTTAGGGATTCCCAAAATACAAATAGGGGTTATTACCAAGATTGATGCCCCTGATGCAGATGTAGAAAGGGCTACCGCCTTATTAAAAAATGTTATGACGCAGGGCCCTATCGTGAAAACCTCTTCATGGCAAAAGCTTGGCATTGAATTGATTGAACCATTGATTCAACTCAAGACAAATGAAGAAATTCAACAATTTGTTAAGGAAAGCGATAGTCCGTATCTCATGTATTGCTCACAGTAGCGAGAGGGAGGTGTAGGGTGAAAACTGAAAAAATATTTAGTGCAGGCATTGATATTGGGACAAGTACCACAAAAATGGTTGTCAGTAGTTTTCTGTTAAAGAATGTGGCTGGCGTAACACATGTGCCAAGGATTGAAATTATTGAGAAAACGGTGTTGCATCAAAGTCCAATTATTAGAACCCCTTTTATCAATAAAGACATCATTGATATGAAAAAGATAGAGGAATTTATTTCTCAACAGTATCAATTGGCACAAATTGCTCCATCTGATATTGCAACAGGGGCCATCATCATTACTGGTGAATCAGCCACGAAGGAAAATGCAAGTGAGGTTGTCCATACCATTGCAGATGGCGCAGGTCATTTTTTAGTTGCTACCGCAGGTCCTGATTTAGAGGGCATCATTGCTGCCAAAGGGGCAGGTACTTTACAGCAATCAAAGAATTCATCCAAAGTCATCGCCAATATCGATATTGGTGGAGGGACAGCGAATATTGCTGTTATGCAGTTTGGAGAGGTCATTGGTACATGTACCTTACATGTTGGTGGTAGATTGATTGAGTTTAAGGATGGCAAGATTCAATCAATTTCTCCGCCACTCATGCGATTGATGGAACGATGGGCTAATCCGTTAGCGGTCGGTGATGCGGCCGAAGATATTCGAGTGACACATTGTCTTGAAGAAATGGTGCAAACACTTGCCATGATTCTTCATGGGCAATGCAGAGATGAAAAGCATCCATTATTACTAGGGCATTTACCAAACTGGCATAAACCTGTGGATGCCATCGTTTTTACGGGTGGTGTGGCCTCTTGTATTTATGAAAATGAATGTACCCAGCGTCAATATGATGATATTGGTGAAAAATTAGCGAAAATGCTAATTCAGCATGAACAGCTACAATCATTTTTATGGTTACGACCAGAGGAAACAGCACGTGCAACAGTGACTGGTGCTGGTACACAAACCACTGAAATCAGTGGGGCAACCATTCAGGTGGATGCACAGGTATTACCACTAAAAAATGTACCTGTCTTCAATTGTCATATAGATCCTTCAACAGACTTCAACTCGACGGTGAAGACAGCAGTAGAGAGAGCAAATGATCTATTTTCTATACAGGACAATCGTTCGCCATTTGCCCTCTATTTTAGTGAATTGCCCTATTTAAGCTTTCAGGATGTACATGCATTGTGTCAGGCCATTTTGCTACATTTGGCGACAAGATGCTCTAAGGACATACCAATTATCATAGTCATTCAATCAGATTATGCAAAGATTATTGGACAGACCATACAAGCCATAAATGCGACAGTACCAATTATTTGCATTGATCAAATTAAAGTGGAAACGGGCGATTACATCGACATTGGAGAGGTTCTGCCATCTGGCGTCGTTCCTGTTGTGGTGAAGACCCTTGCCTTCCATTCAAAGTAAGGAGGATGAATGTGAACTTATCGGTGATATTTGGTGGAGAAAAATATAATTTTAAATCATTAAAAGATGTTATGGCTAAGGCCAATGAAGAAAAATCAGGCGATCAGCTAGCAGGTATTGCCGCTGAGACGGTTCAACAACGGATCGCAGCAAAGGCAGTATTAAGTGAGCTTTTAGTTAAAGATATCCGCGAAAACCCATTAGTGCCACAAGAAAATGATGAGGTTTCACGCATTATTGAGGGCGATATTAATGAGCAAATATATGGAGAAATCAAAAACTGGAGCATCGAGCAGCTGCGTGAATACATTTTATCAAATGACACGGGTGATCGTGAATTAAAGCGTTTAAGTAAAGGGATGAATTCCGAGATTATTGCCGCTGTTACAAAACTAATGTCCAATTTAGATCTTGTACATGCAGCCAATAAAGTTGAAATACTTTCAACGTGTAATATTACGATTGGTCAAAAAGGGACGCTGTCATCTCGTCTACAGCCAAATCATCCGACAGATAATATTGATGGCATCATCGCCTCTCTAAAAGAAGGACTGTCCTATGGTATTGGGGATGCTGTTATCGGCATTAATCCTGTAGATGATTCAGTTGAAAGTGTCAAAAAAGTGCTTACAGCTACAAAGGAATTCATCAATGATTGGTCCATTCCTACGCAAAACTGTGTATTAGCTCATATTACAACACAGATGAAGGCAATTAAACAAGGCGCCCCAGCAGATATGATTTTCCAAAGTATCGCAGGGACAGAAATTGCTAACCGTTCGTTCGGTATTTCTGCTGATTTAATACGAGAAGCAGAGGAGCTCATTAAAAAACAAGGAACAGGTACTGGTCCAAATTTATTCTACTTTGAAACAGGTCAAGGCTCAGAGCTATCGGCAGAGGCACATATGGGTATTGACCAAGTAACACTGGAATCGCGCAATTATGGATTTGCTAGACATTTTAATCCTTATATTGTGAACACTGTAGTTGGCTTTATTGGCCCAGAGTATTTATACAACAATAAACAAGTAATTCGAGCAGGTCTCGAAGATCATTTCATGGGCAAAATGCATGGTATTCCTATGGGGGTAGATATTTGCTATACCAACCATATTAAGGCAGACCAAAATGATGTGGAAGATTTGAGTGTATTGCTGACAGCTGCTGGTGTTAACTTTATTATTGCTGCGCCAATGGGCGATGACGTGATGCTCAACTATCAATCGATGAGCTTCCATGATGTGGCTACATTACTCCAAACATTTGGTAAAAAACCAGCACCAGAGTATTTAGCATGGTTAGAGAAAATGGGCATTTATGAAAATGGTCGACTGTCAGCAAGAGCTGGCGATTTATCCATTTTTGAAAGGTAGGTGAGTCAAGTGAATGATCAATTAGTTTCTATGATTACACAGCTTGTCATGGAGAAGATGGAGAAAAGTACAGGTAGCCAAACACCTGAAATAGCAGCTACTCCAACAGAACAACCACTTATTAAATTTTATGATACAGTAGAAAATCGTTCTTCAGGAACAACAGAAGCTATAGCAACATCACAGGAGCCATTAATTCAGCTGTATCAGCATGGAGCTCCACAGCAAGTAACGACGGTTACTTCTGCTACTTTCGAACAACCAGTAAATGACGCTGTGCCAATCAAGCCCTTTCAGTTTGAGGCGGGCTCGTTAAGTGAAAGTGTGCAGGCTGCTAAGAAACATACACCTGCTCGTATTGGTGTAGGAAGAGCAGGGACAAGACCGAAAACGAAAACCTGGTTAAAATTCCGACTTGATCATGCTGCTGCGGTAGATGCTGTATATGGCGAAGTGACAGAAGATCTTTTACAAAAGCTTGATGTCTTTCAGGTCACAACGAAAGTCACAGATAAAGAGGAATACATTACAAGACCTGACTTAGGGCGTCGTTTATCAGAAGAATCAAAGGCATTGATTCAGCAAAAATGTAAACCACAGCCAAAGGTACAGATTATTATCTCGAATGGCTTGAGTGCAAGTGCGATTGAGGAGAATGTTCAAGATGTTTACTTAGCCCTTCAGCAAAGTCTTAGCAATTTAAATATTGACATTGGTACTACGTTCTATATCGATAAAGGGCGTGTTGCTTTAATGGATGAGATTGGTGAGCTGCTACAGGCAGAGGTTATTGTTTATCTAATTGGTGAGCGTCCAGGGCTCGTATCAGCAGAATCGATGAGTGCATATTTATGCTACAAGCCAAGAATTGGGACAGTGGAAGCGGAACGTATGGTAATTTCAAATATCCATAAGGGTGGTATCCCACCATTAGAAGCGGGAGCTTATCTTGGCACAGTCGTAGAAAAAATCCTGCGTTATCAGGCAAGTGGCGTAGAGCTTGTCGCAAAAGAAGGTTAGGAGGCTGAAATATGTATCCTCAAAAAATTATGGCGCAAATCTTGGCGATGCAAACCATTCCAAGAGTCAACAGTGAACTAGCAGAGCAGTTAGATTTAAAGCCACATCATCATAGCATTGGGCTTGTCACACTGACAATCGACGATGTTGGCTATGTTGCCTTAGATGAGGCGACGAAAAAGGCAGATGTCGATGTTGTTTATGCAAAAAGCTTTTATGCTGGAGCGGCACATGCGTCTGGTCCATTGTCAGGTGAAGTAATTGGCATTATTGCTGGAAGCTCACCTGATGAAATTCGTAGTGGTCTTGATGCCATTCAACAAAAAATTGAATTTGATACGTATTTTGAAGCCATTAATAATAATGACAATCATGCCTTGTTTGCCCATACCGTGGCAAGCTGTGGGACGTATCTTGCTGAGCTTGCAGATGTAAAGGTTGGCACCCCACTTGCTTATTTAATTGCTCCGCCGCTTGAAGCGGTTGTTGGATTAGATGCAGCATTAAAGGCTGCAGATGTTGAGCTAAAGGTTTTCTTTGGTCCTCCATCTGAAACCAATTTTGGGGGCGGCTTATTAACTGGCAGTCAATCTTCATGCGAGGCTGCGGCACATGCATTCAGAGAAGCTATTGAAAATATAGCTAGAAACCCAGTGATTTAGAAGGGAGGCGGCTTTATGGCCACATTAGACAAAGACTTATTAGCGATTCAGGAAATGAGAGATGCCGTTAAACATGCTAATACAGCACAGGCTGCCTATATGCAATTTTCTCAGCAACAAGTAGACAACATTGTAAAGGCTGTCGCGGATGCTGCCTTTAAGGAAGCAGAGCGTTTAGCAAAAATGGCTGTGCAAGAAACAGGAATGGGTATTCCTAACCATAAAAAGATGAAAAATGAAGTAGCTTCACGAGATGTCTATGAAGATATTAAAGAATTAAAAACAGTTGGTATTGTGGGCTATGATCGGATGAAAAAAGTAGCCGAAATTGCAAGTCCTTTTGGTGTCATTGCTGGTATCGTACCAACAACAAATCCAACCTCTACAGCGATCTTTAAGACACTTATTTCTTTAAAAACGAGAAATGGTTTAGTGCTTAGTCCACACCCATATGCAGTGAAATGTACAAAAGAGGCTTTAGATATTTGTCGAGTAGCTGCTGAGAAAGCAGGCGCGCCAGAAGGATTACTACAATGTTTAACAATGTCCTCCATGGAAGCAACACAGCAGCTAATGAAGCATCCAAACATCCATTTAATTTTAGCTACGGGTGGTGGTGCATTGGTCAAGGCAGCCTATAGCTCTGGCAAACCTGCCTATGGGGTTGGACCAGGAAATGTACCAGCTTACATTGAAAAATCGGCTAATATTCAAAAATCTGTACGTCAATTGGTGCAAAGTAAATCGTTCGATAATGGCACAATCTGTGCAACAGAGCAAGCCATTATTGTGGATAAGGTGATTGCAGAGCAAGTGCAAACAGAATTAAAGAAAAATGGTGCCTATCTATTAAATGCCGAAGAAAAAGCTAAAATGGAAAAATTGATCTCGCCAGTTCCTGGGAAAGTAAATCCCCAGATTGTCGGTAAATCAGCTACTTGCCTAGCAGATTCTGTCGGTATTACGGTACCAGACGATACAAAAGTTCTTGTGGGCTTCGAAACAATGATTGGTAAAAATATTCCATTTTCTCTTGAAAAACTATCACCAATCTTTGCGCTTTATGTTGTTGAAAACAGTACAGAAGCCAAGCAGGTGATGATTGACCTATTAAATATTGGAGGACGCGGACATACATGCTCAATTCACACTGAAAATGCAGCATTAGCAGAGCAATTTTCTGTCGAATTACCAGTATCACGAATTGTGGTTAATACATTATCCTCAATTGGTGCAGTAGGTGGCACAACGGGCTTAGCACCATCCTTTACATTAGGCTGTGGGACATTTGGCGGCAATATTACGTCAGACAACATTACAGCAAGACATTTATTAAATATCAAACGTATGGCGTATGGCATTAAAGATGTCGAAGTGCCAAAACCAGAATTCGAAGTACAGTCCGTTGTTGAATCGGTAGTTTCACAAGAACCTACTCTTGATACAACGATGGTTCAACAAATTGTCGATCAAGTATTAAAACAAATCACATTACAAAATAAATAAATTATTTGGAGGAATGACAAATGAGTACAGCATTAGGAATGGTAGAAACAAAAGGTTTAGTAGGAGCAATTGAAGCAGCAGACGCAATGGTAAAGGCAGCAAGCGTTAATTTAGTAGGCAAAGTACATGTAGGTGGCGGGATCGTAACAGTTCTTGTACGTGGTGATGTAGGTGCAGTAAAAGCAGCAACAGATGCAGGGGCAGCAGCAGCACAACGTGTAGGAGAGCTATTATCTGTCCATGTAATTCCACGTCCACACCACGAATTAGAAATGATTTTACCAAAAGCAGAAGCATAATTTCATGTTCTTTCAAACGCTATAGATGGAAAAATAACTACCATTTATAGAAGAGAGCTGGATCTAACTTTAGAACAGCTCTCACCTTGTCCTGATAAAATAATCAACAAAATAAAGAGGTGGCTAACATGACAACAGCAACAAAAACTTTTCCAGTGGCCATTTCGGCTCGTCATATCCATCTAAGTGAAGCGGATTTACAAGCACTTTTTGGTCCAAATGCAACCCTAACGAAAGATTTCGACTTATCACAGCCAGGGCAATTTGCTGCAAAAGAGCGCGTCTCTATTGAGGGACCTAAAGGCGTTATTCATAATGTCCGTGTCCTTGGACCTGTAAGACCAGCAACCCAAGTAGAGGTAAGCCGCACTGATGCCATGAAGCTAGGAGTGACACCACCTTTACGCCAATCAGGTGATATAGACAATTCTGCGGGCATTAAAATACTTTCTCAAGACAAAGAAATAGAGATCCAGCAGGGAGTCATCATTGCGCAAGCGCATATTCATATGACTGAGGAAGATGCCAAAGCATTGGAAGTACGCAATAATGAAATAGTTTCAGTAGAAGTTGTAAGTGATCGACCTGTCACTTTCCGAGGTGTCGTTGTACGTGTTTCCAATGATTTTAGTCTGGAAATGCACATTGATACAGATGAAGCAAATGCTGGTTTTATCGAACAGCAGGCACAGGGTAAATTAATAAAAGTATCATCGTAAGGAGGAGGCAAGATGCAAGAAAATTTAGTGCAAAAAATTGTGGAAGAAGTTCTGCAACAGGTCTTAAAAAATCAATCTTCCCCTCCACATGACGGTAAAATTCCGATTGGTGTATCTGCCCGCCATGTCCATCTTGCACAAGCAGAAGTGGAACAGCTCTTTGGTGAAAATTACCAGCTCACACCGAAATTCGAGCTTTCACAGCCAGGGCAATTTGCTGCGGAGGAAACTGTAGTAATTGCAGGTCCAAAAGGGTCAATTGAGCGCGTGCGTATTCTTGGTCCCGCTCGTTCCTTATCGCAAGTGGAAGTAAGCTGGACAGATGCTATGAAATTAGGTCTGAAGCCACCATTAAGAATTTCTGGTGATATTCAAGGTTCCAGTCCTGTTACATTAATTGGTCCAAAGGGAAGTGTTGTGTTAAATGAAGGCCTCATTATTGCACAGGCACATATTCATATGTCCCCAGCGGATAGTGCGAGATTCCAAGTCGTAGATGGGCAATCTGTCCAAATTAAGGTAGAAGGTATTCGCCCGATTATTTTATCGAATGTGGTTATCCGTGTTTCAGAGCGCTATCGCTTAGAAATGCATATTGATACAGATGAAGCAAATGCAGGGTTAATTCAACAAGGAACGCTTGCAGAAATCGTGCATCATCAAGTAAGTGAACCTATGATCACTGTGAAAGAGCAGTCGCCAGTCGTACAGAAACTAGAGCAACCGTCCGTCTATCATTATGACAAAAAGCTACTTTCACAAATAGAAGTGCTCGATATCGATGCACAAGAAATTGTCGTTCCAAAGAAAACCATTGTGACAGCATTGGCTTATGATAAGCTGCGAGAGTTAAATAAAACATTAACGATTCGTTCAGATTAGTTAGACAATGTGTGTCGCATAAAGAGGGTGAAGTTCATGCAAATGGGAAGAGTGATAGGCAGTGTATGGGCAACACGCAAGGAAGAGGGACTGAATGGTTTAAAGCTACTAATCATTCAACCTATTGATTCCAATCAACAGCCGATTCGCACAGAAATGGTTGCAGCTGATCGTATAGGAGCGGGTATTGGTGATGATGTCCTGATTACAAGTGGTGGGTCATCTCGCTATATCATGAAAGATAATCCGTTACCGATTGATGCAGTTGTCATTGGTATTATTGATTCTACGGAAGTAATGAGAGGTGAGGGCAATGAGTAGCGCAATTGGAATGATCGAAACAAAAGGATTAGTAGGCTCTTATGAAGCTGCTGATGCGATGATTAAAGCGTCAGACGTCACAATCGTCAAACAAGAGTTTGTGGATGGTGGCATCGTGACGATTGTCGTGAAGGGTGACGTAGGTTCTGTACAAGCCGCAGTAGAGGCTGGAAAAGCAGCCGCTATGCGTGTTGGTGAATTATTAGGCGCTCACGTCATTCCGAGACCTGATGAAGATGTCTTTAAAATGATTAAAGGACCAGAGGCACCAAAGAAAAAGGCTGTCTCTGCACCAGCAGCAACGCGTGCTAAAAAAACAACAGAAACAACATCAGCGACAGATAATCGAGGTGAAGCATAATGGCATTTCGTAAAAATAAAATCGCTGTTATTGGAGCAGGCCACACCGGTTCCACACTGAGTTTATTTTTAGCACAGAAAGAATTAGGCGATGTAGTGCTTGTTGATATTCCAGAGGCCGAGAACCCGACAAAAGGGAAAGCTTTGGATTTGCTACAAACAGGCCCAATCGAAAAATTCAATGTGTCCATTAAAGGCACGAGTCAATATGAAGATATCGCAGGTGCGGATATTGTTGTCATTACAGCAGGTATTCCACGTAAACCAGGGATGAGTCGTGATGACTTAGTCACAACAAATGCTAAAATTATTCAACAGGTTTCAAGACAAATAAAACACTATGCTCCAAATAGTATTGTTGTTGTGTTGAGTAATCCTGTTGATGCCATGACGTATGTGTGTCATAAGGAAACAGGCTTTGCCAAAAATCGTATCATCGGTCAATCTGGTGTGTTAGATACAGCTCGCTTCAACACGTTTGTGGCGCAGGAGCTTCACATTGCACCAGAGGATGTATCAGGCTTCGTCCTAGGAGGACATGGCGATGAAATGGTTCCATTAATCCGTTATTCCTATGCAGGCGGCATTCCATTAGAGAAACTAATTCCTCAGGAACGACTACAGCAAATCGTGGAGCGTACGCGTAAAGGCGGCGGTGAAATTGTTGGCTTACTAGGTAATGGTAGTGCCTACTATGCTCCAGCCGCAGCGTGTGCCCAAATGGTTGAAATTATTATCAAAGATCAACGAAAAATTATCCCTTCTATTGCCCTATTAGAAGGAGAATATGGGTACCACGATCTCTTTTTAGGGGTACCAACTATTTTAGGTGGCAATGGCATCGAATCTGTCATCGAATTGCACCTAACAAATGAAGAACAAACAGCCCTTCAGCACTCTGCAGAGGCTGTGAAACAGGTAATTGCTATTTGCCAAAACATTGAATAGAGTATACAGACTCTATTTTTCAATGGATCGAAAGGATCCCCAACTTTCTTTCCAATAAAACTTCATGATAGCTCAAAAAATGTTTGATTGGAAACCGAACATGACTTGAAGGCTAGTATAAATCCCCAATTATATAGAAAGCTCTCCTCTAGTTATGGGAGCAGAAACTGTAGCAGACTTAAAGTTTGCTACAGTTTTTTTATTCACAACTTATATCATAAAAAAAATTATCGCCTCTACTATAATGAAATTAGGAGGGATGTGGATGAACAACATTGTACAGGAGATGATTGATTGGATTGAGCGTCATCTATTAGAAGGATTTTCATTAGAGCAATTAGGAAAGGATATAGGTTATTCTCCTTATTACTGTTCTTTTAAATTCCATCAGTGACAGGGATGACGATTAAAAAATATAGATCACTACGTAAAATTTATCTTTCTACTATTGCATTAAAAGATCCCCAAAAGAAAATAATCGACATCGCCTTTCACTACGGCTTTTCATCGCAGGAATCCTTTTCTAGAGCTTTTAAAAGGTATTTTGGTATAAGTCCGAATGATTACAGAAAGTCTCCTCAACCTTTACAAACCTTTGTAAAGTTGAGATTACAGGATGATGGAGGATGGTTGACGATGGATATTTCTCAGAAATTAAAAATTGAAGCATTACAAGAGAAGATGAATGTGCAATACGATCAAGAGCTATTGAATGTATTAAATGGTCAAATGATGTATGAGGAGTTCGCAAAACAACAATTAATGGGCAACAGTGATTACGTTCCTTTCAATGAAGCGATGTGTGCGAATCCAACGATTAGTCCGATTTTCAGTGAAGAATTTAATAAACTGCGTGCTATAGGGCATGAGGTGTCTTTACAGCAATATGAGCAGGTGACATTGAAGCCGTTGAAGCCATTGTTAACAAATGACTATAAATGTATTGTTTTATGGTTTGGAGATGATATGTTTTGTCAGATGAATTTATTGACCGTCCTTGCTTTCCTAGAGCAACAAAGGTATCAAGGCAAAGTCTATTATTATATGGTCAAGGAAATGACCTATGATGTGGAAGAAACAGAGATAGAACTTGGACCGTATGGGGAGGTCTATCAAAAGGTCTTAATGCACCATCGTCTACCCAAGACAACGCTTATACCTGTCATGTATCAGGGCATTCAATTATTTTTCAGCTATTTAAATGAAGAGAATGAGATCACTACGTATATAAAAAAACACCTCAATCTATCTCAAAATGACCTGTTAAAGCAATTGTTTTCCCTATTTCCACACTATGGATTAGGGGATAGACAATACATCAAAATAATAGAGAAGATAAAAAAGGAATATTCTGAATAATTATCCTAGAAAGTCCGCAATATACAAAATTTTCGAAAATATGATAAACTTATAACGAGAAAAGGAGGATGAATGCATGACTGTTCAACAATTTACAGACTATGTGAAGAAAATGCAGCATTATGAGGAAGCGCTCAATGTGATTTATTGGGATATGCGGACGGGTGCACCGAAAAAGGGGTTAGCACAACGTTCTGAGGTAATTGGTACATTATCAGCCTCCTTATTTGATATGCAGACGAGTGAAGAACTAGGAGAGCTTTTAGCAGCATTAGAGGCACAAAAAGCTGATCTTGACTATGTAACACTACGTTTAGTAGAAGAAGTAAGAAAGAATTACGATCAAAATAAAAAAATCCCTGCGAATGAATACAAAGAATTCGTCATTCTT
The DNA here is from genome assembly GCF_002429725.1 of Lysinibacillus sp. UBA5994. Classification (NCBI taxonomy): domain Bacteria; kingdom Bacillati; phylum Bacillota; class Bacilli; order Caryophanales; family Bacillaceae; genus Lysinibacillus; species Lysinibacillus sp. UBA5994. The sequence goes on from NZ_DJAU01000028.1 coordinate 21,550, forward strand.
CAATCGAAGGCAGAAACGGCTTGGGAAGAAGCGAAGGCGACGAATAATTTTGCTCTATTCCTACCATACCTAGAAGAAATCATACAATGGCAGAAAAAATTCATTCAATATTGGGGCATTAAAAATGGGTCTCCATACAATACATTACTAGATTTGTATGAGCCAGATATGACAACAGATGTCGTAGATCAAGTATTTGGTGAATTACGAGAGTCTATTGTAATGCTTGTTCAAAAAATTGCTCATTCATCGAATAAACCCGATACTACTATGTTATTTAAGCATTTCCCGCGTGAGGCACAGCGTGAATTATCGTTAGAATTGCTTGCTCAGCTCGGCTATGACTTCGATGCTGGTCGCTTGGATGAAAGTGTCCATCCATTCATGATTGGCTTAAACTATGGTGATGTGCGTATTACGACGAAATATGATGAAAATGATTTCCGTTCAGCTATTTTTGGCACAATTCATGAATGCGGACATGCGATGTATGAGCAAAACATTGATGAAAAACTTGCTGGTCTACCATTAGCGACTGGTACATCGATGGGGATTCATGAATCACAATCATTATTTTATGAAAACTTTGTCGGCAGAAATGAAAAGTTCTGGGAGCATAACTATGAGCGCCTTCAACACTTCTCACCAGTTCAATTTGGTGATGTAGCGTTAGCCGATTTTTTACGTGCCATTAATATGGTAGAACCATCATTGATTCGCATTGAAGCAGATGAACTAACATATCCATTACATATCATGATTCGCTATGAAATTGAACGTGACCTGTTCAATGGCGATTTACAGGCGAAGGATCTCCCACAAGTATGGAATGATAAGTACGAAGAATATTTAGGCATTCGCCCTGAGACAGATGCACAGGGTGTACTCCAAGATATGCATTGGTCAGGCGGCATGTTTGGCTATTTCCCATCCTATGCGTTAGGAATGATCTATGCAGCACAGTGGAAACATGCAATGGACAAGGATATTCCTAATTTTGATGAATTACTAGAAAAGGGAGAGCTACTGCCAATTCGAGAGTGGCTAACTGAAAAAGTTCATCAATATGGAGCATTGAAAAAGCCATTTGAATTGCTGAAAGAAGCGACAGGGGAAGGCTTAAATGCCAAGTATCTGGCAGACTACTTACAAGAAAAATATACAAAGCTATATCAGTTATAAAAAACAAGCGATTTCTCTACTAATGAGAAATCGCTTGTTGCTTTGAAAATATTCTTACCAAAGCTTAAAGCCTTTGAGCCCGCTGGTGAATTTGAAATAATTTCGAAGATTGGAATTGTGTAAGCTAATATAAATAAGGCTACTAAAATTACAAGTCAAGATTTAAAGTAAGCTACATTTCATGTTACATCAATATTTTTTATATAATGTTCAACATTATAAAGAGTCATTTTTAAATTGAACTATTGTGTTAAACAATCTGGCCAGATTGTTGAGTAAATATTTATTTGTGTAGCTTATGTATGATGAACCGTATATAGTTTTTACTTTTTGACCAATTAAAAATTTAGGGGTGATTATGGTGACACTTAAATGGTTGTGGATATTGGTTATTGCATTTTGCGTACTAGAATGGATTTCAATCCCATTCATAAGTGCATTTACAGGAAAATTGTATCAAGTAGTTGATGGTGTATTAATAATTACTTTTATTATTTATCCATTATTTTTCTTGACTACTCTTTTACTATTACAAAAGGGGAATAAAAAAATTGGTGCAGTAATTTTGCTTATTCCACTAATTGTGTATGCCCCCGTGTTAATAAGTCTTCAAACGTTGGTTAAATAATGTATTACTAATTGAGTTAACGAGGTGCTTTGTAAAACAAGAGTTTCAAAAATTATCGAACTTTAAAAATTTAATCGATGCCATTCAATAAGAGCAAGCTTTGATTATAAAGTGAAAAAAGCGATTTCTCGTTACAGAGAAATCGCTTTTTTATAGGAAGATGCGTTTGGATGCTTACCACAATTGATAGCCTTTAGAGCCGGCTGGTGAGTTTGAAATAATATCGATAATTGGTACTGTGTAAGCGAATAAAATTAAGGCTACTAAAATAACAAGCCATATTTTAAAGTTTTCTAAAATAGCTGGTGTTGGACCGCTAAGCTCATGTACATCACCTACAGGGAATTCTTCGTCACCTTTAGGTGCGAACCAAGCTAATTTCACGACGATATAAATGATCACTAGGATGGCGATAAAGAGGATTGTTCCACCCACAGCTTGCGCGATTTGATAAGGAATCCAATCGTAAGCCTGCTGAGCGCCACCATATTCTGAGTAATCTGAGCGACGAGGCGCACCAATTAGACCAGCAATATGCATTGCAGAAGACATAATCGTCATACCAGTAGCCCATAAGATACCAGCGAAATTACTAAGATTATTTAAAGACTTCGAAAGTGTACGACCTGTTAAATGTGGAATTAACCAGAACGCCGCACCGAAGTAAGTTAAAACAACAGCTGTTGCAATCGTTAAATGGAAATGCCCTGTAACCCAAATGGTATTATGAATTAATTGGTTCATTTGATAAGAGGCATTGACAATACCGCCTGCACCCCCTGGAATAAATGACACCATACCGATAAATGGTACGAAGAAACGAGCATCCTTCCAAGGTAATTTTTTAAACCAACCAAATAGTCCTTTGCCACCTAATTCACGTCCGCGTAACTCGAACATGGCAAACATCGAGAAGGCTGTCATGAGAGAAGGTACGATAACAGCAAATGTTAAAACAACTTGAATGAACTTCCATGTACCATCAATACCAGGCTCTGTTAACTGATGGTGAATCCCAACAGGAATAGAGAAGAGTAAGAATAGCATAAACGAAAGTCTTGCTAAAGAATCGGAGAAAATTTTCCCGCCAATTACTTTTGGAATAATCACGTACCAAACCATATAGGCAGGTAATAACCAGAAGTATACAAGTGCATGACCAAAATACCAGAAAAGGGTACGCGATAATGCCACATCGACACGTTCAATTAAACCTAAGGACCATGGTAACAATTGAATTAAAACAGAAGCTGCAACACCAAGCGTTGCCACGAACCACATTAAATTATTAACAACTACCATAAATGATAGTAACGGGCTGCGTTGTCCACTCGCTTTATTTTCTTTGCGCCATTGGACATAACGTAAAATTTGACCTGCTCCGCCAACCCAAGAACCAACTACGACTAATGTAAGGCCTAAATAGAAAATCCAATGTGCCTTTAATGGTGCATAGAAGGTATAAAGAACAGTTGCTTTATTCAATAACACCATCGTTGCGGCAGCAGCTGTACCAATCGTCATTAACCAGAAACCAACCCAGCCAAGTCTTCTCTGAGTATCAGTGAACGTACCAGATGTTCGACTTACACTTGCAATTTGGAAGCCGTAAATAAAGAATGTAGTTAATATAAGACCGAGTAATACACCATGAACTGTTAATACTTGATAATAACCAATGCCTGCTGGTAATGTAAATTGACCAGAACGTACAAAAACCTGTAATAAACCTGCAAGACCACCTAATAACAATGCGATAAATGCCACGTAAATATGTGCCATTGCTAGCTTTGCATCTCGACGATCCACTTTTGTCATTGAATTAGTGTGACTCATTTGAATCCACCACCTTTAGCATAGAGTGCATCATCGTATGTCCTGTACCACAATACTCATTACATACGATTAAAAACTCGCCGACCTTATTGACTTCTGTTACATATTCCGAAATATAGCCAGGCTCAAGCATCATATTGATATTCGTACCTGCAACCTCAAAACCATGCATAACATCCTCGCTTGTCGCGATAAATTTCACTTTTGCACCAAGTGGAACCTCAATTTGTGGAGGATTATAATTGAATGCAGAAGCAACTACTACCACTTCGTAATCCCAATCTTTACCTTCAACCTTATGGACACCTGGATTATCAAAAGGCGCTGTCTCTTTCACTTTCTCGTAATCTAGTGTTTTTTTACCATTGTTTGGATGGGAGCCTTGATGAAATGCTCCGATACCGAGAATGATCAGGAATGCCACTAAAGTGGTAACTCCAAACACAAGCCAGTATTTCTCATACTTATGTATGTGCATATATTTCTGTCCCTTCTTCGTAGATTAAAACCGTCCAATGAACAAATCGAAGCAGTACACCCAAAGTAAAATGATGATAATACCTACTCCAAAAACTGCATAGAGTGAACCTTTTAAATTTTCATCTGACTTCTTTTTATTTGCCATTTTTGCTCCTCCTACGCTTTTTATTGTTGTGTTTCTTACAGTCATCATATAAAAATCCCCTGCATTTTGATGTGAAAAAAATCACACTTCTAGAGGAATTATGTGAAAAAAGTGTGAAGAATTACGAAGAAAAAAAAACAAGCTATCTCAAAAGTCATTGAGATAGCTTGTCACCGTACTATATTTTGCTTAATTTTAGTAAAAATAAAAGATTGGTAGGAAAGTACATTCTTTTTTGTGCGAATGATAAATCTTTTGCATGTGTGCTGTCTGTTTGAGCATACAATGTCTTATTTGGAACATTCCTCAAATCTTGTTTTCTATTCTTCTTCCTCAATCGTTAATAGAACTGTTAGGGCACCGACGCTTGGGACCGAAACTGGGAGAGCAAATGCCTTTTCAAAGCCATATAATTTTGTATTGCCCACCATCACCGTTGGCGGAGTGATATCAATTTCTAAGCTTTCTTGCCCAACAGCTGTACATAAATTTCCTGCAATCATGTTACCAAATTCCCCTGTAAAGGATTCTAGCATTTCTCCTTCAAGCGGCATACCGAACATGGTACTACCGATCCCGCTGAACACTTCGGGAGAGGAGTCAATGATGACGCGTCCCTTTAAATCTCCGATTAAGCCAATTAATACGCCCATTTGTTGTTGTTGAAAGGGTTCAGAAATAATACTAGGCGACTTTACTTCTATATCCATAGGAAGAATGGTTTTTAAAGCGTGAATTGTCCCGTTTAAAATAGTTTGAAAGTACTTCGAATTACTCATCATTACCGCATCCTTTTTCCGACTTTTCTACATCTTACCATGTAAAAAGGGTAAGATGAAAGTATGTCTTGACGAATTCACATGAAATTTATAATATATTAATGAGAATGATTTTCAAATTCAATGTAAACGTCTGAAAACTTAACGAAAAATAACTAAGAAGGAGCGGTTCGCAATGACATTCGTATTGATTGGAGCAGCTGTAGTGATCTATATTGGAGTTGGAAAATACGTCATGAACCAGGCAACTGCACATTTGAAATAAGAGCTAAACAAAAGGGTATGAAGCTGCTATGCTTCATACCCTTTTTCATGTTGTTAAAAAAGAAAATAGCACGTGCAGAAAAGGGCTTTAGCAAGGCGAGAGGTGATTCCTGTTACGCCAGTGTCCATTTTAACTTACCCTCTAGAATCTGATCAGTAACACTAATCTCCTAGGAATGACGCTGTCTCCGCTTCAATTAATTAGGCTACAAAATTTTCTTCCATATTACCAATAGTGTAGGGAAAGAATCTCCTCTTTTTTACATGTTTTTGTTCGCAGGAAATATTTGTTTTTTCAGAAATCTATTGTAAAATGAAGCAAACCTTTAAGGTTATTTAAAGAAATCAGGTGACAAATATGACAAAAATATTAGTAACAGGGTTTGAGCCATTTCTTGATTATAAAATAAATCCAACGATGCAAATTGTGGAAGAATTAAACGGAAAGAAAATAGATTGCTATGATATCGTCGGACGAATTCTATCTGTAGATTTTCAGCAATCAGCGGAGCAATTAAAACAACATATAGAAGAAGTGAAACCACAAATCATTATTTCATTAGGATTGGCTGGAGGACGTTTTAAAGTAACACCAGAGCGCATTGCTATTAATGTGAAAGACGGAGAGCCTGATAATAATGGCTATACACCAGTTGATGAGCGTATCCATGAGGAGGGGGCAGATGCTTATCTAACAAACTTACCAATTCGCAGTATGGTAAATCGTTTGCAGGCAGAAGGATATCCAGCGGAAATCTCTAATACAGCGGGTACATACTTATGTAATAACATTATGTATGAGGGGCTTGCTTATGCACAGCAACATGAAGGGGTTCGTGCTGGCTTTATTCATATTCCAGCATCATTTGAGCTGGCAATCCAACATGGCAAAATTCCCGGCTGGAGTATTAGAGATTTAGTAGCTGCGGTACAGCTTTGTATTGAGGAGACGGCGCGTGCAACCAATCATTGATTTTCCGCATTCAATGTGGATTAGTCAACATACTATTCGTTTTGCATTCAAAGAGGAAATTTCCCACTCAAACTTTCACGCGGTCCAAGCGTTTAATCGGTTTCTGAAACAGCAGCTACAGCATCACCTAATTGAAAGTGTTGCAAGCTACCATACAGTAACAGCTTATATTAAACAAAAAATAGATATTGAACGTTTAAGGTCGCAGTGGCTTGAGATGCAAGCCTCCACAACAATTGATAAAGGAACGAATCGACTTTTAAAAATACCCGTCTGCTATGATGAGGAATTTGCTTTAGATCAAAAGCGTGTCATGGATTTCACAGGTTTACCTTTTGAGGATATTAAAACTTTGCATATGTCCAAAAGCTATTATGTTTATTTAATCGGCTTTTTACCAGGCTTTCCTTACTTAGGTGAGCTTGATGCTAAATTATTTGTGCCCCGCTTACAGAAACCAAGGGCATCTGTATCAGCGAGTTCAGTTGGGGTTGGTGGTGGACAAACAGGCATCTATCCTGTTGATTCACCTGGAGGCTGGAATATTATAGGGAAAACACCTTTGGATTTATTTCATGTTCATGGCAAAGAGCCATTTTTATTTGAACTTGGTGATGAAGTTCAATTTTATGAAATAACCAAACAGCAATTTTGGGAAGTAAAAAGCAAAGGAGTGTAGCAATTGGAGCCACTTCTGCTCGTAACAAAACTAGGGGTGTATGGTAGCTTACAAGACAAAGGAAGGTTCGGCTATCGGGCATTTGGTATTCCGCTATCTGGACCAATGGATTACCGTTCGTATCAAGCAGCTCAAAGAATCTTACAGCATCACCATGATCAAACGTCTTTTGAAATGTTTGTGGGTGGTTTTGAATTTGAGGCGCTTGCTGATGGTGTTTATGTATTAACAGGGGGGCATAGTACATGCTTGGTTAATCATGTACCAATCGAAATGTGGAAAACATTCTATTTAACAAAGGGAGATAGATTATCTATCAAGAGTGTTCATCAGGGCTCTATTGTTTACTTAACTCCATTAGGAGGTTTTCGTACAAATGATGAGCTTGGTAGCCAATCCTATCTTCCACTTGGGAATTTGGGAACATGCATTACAAAAGGAAGTATTTTATATGGGCAGGTATCATCATCTTTAAAATATAATAGAGGGCTATATGTACCCTATCGTCCGCGTTTTGACAGTTCGATTACGGTTCGACTGTTTAAAGGGCCGCATTTCTATTTATTTGCTGAGGAGAGTCAGCGACAATTTTTACAAGATCCTTTTCAATTTATCGGCGGCAATCGTATGGGCTACTACATCAAAGGACCTACCTTACAACTTCAGGAGATGAAGGATATTCTATCAGAAGCTACACAGTTCGGAACAATCCAAGTGCCTCAAAGTGGTAATCCCATTATCCTAATGGCTGATGCTCAAACAGTAGGAGGCTATCCTATTATTGCAACAGTTCATGAAGAAGATTTACATAAAGTAGCGCAAATGCGTATGTTTAACACAATTCACTTTGTACTGGAGGAACCATGATGTCAATTGATATCAATTGTGATCTGGGTGAAAGCTATGATGCTTTTATCGCGGGTAAGGACGAAGAACTATTAGACTATGTAACTTCCATCAACATTGCCTGTGGCTATCATGCGGGTCATCATTCAATCATGCATCAAATTGTACGCAGCGCCATTCGTAAAAATGTTCACATTGGTGCACATCCAAGCTATCCCGATCGAGAGGGATTTGGTCGCCGTAACATGGAATGTAGCCCAGCTGAAATTTACGATATGATGGTTTATCAAATTGGTGCTTTACAGGCATTTGTACAGATTGAAAATGGTATGCTTCATCATGTTAAACCACATGGCGCACTCTATAATCAATGTGCGAATGACCGTGAAAAAGCGTTAGCTGTAGTCAATGCAGTGTATGATCTTAATCCGCAGCTTATTTTATATGGCTTATCTGGTAGCCTCATCGTAGAGATTGCTAGAGACCAGGGGCTTCAAGTATATGAGGAGGTTTTTTCGGATCGACGCTATAACGAAGATGGCACATTAGTGAACAGACAGGTGCCAAATGCCTTCATACAATCGGAAGAGGAAATGCTAGTGCATGTAAAAGGAATTTTGACTGCGAATGAAGTGATGTCGGTCCAGTCCAAAAAAATTAAAGTGGCAGTCCAAACCTTATGTATACATGGAGATGGCCCACATGCGCTAGACTATGCGAAAAAAATTGCAGGTCTTAGAAAGCAATTACAATAAAATGTAAGAATGGATGCCCTAAATAAGGCATCCATTTTATTTAGATTGTTGTCACTAGCTCCACAGCTTCTAGCACAATTGGCGTACCAGCAGAAAGTGTACCTGTGACAGTATTGAACGTTATTTCAGTTGTAGAAACTGTATAGGCACCACCCTCCTGAAGAACACCATTGATATATAAGTTATAGTAACCATTTGCGACTTCTGGGAATGCTGTTGCGGCTGTACCGCTATCATTTAAAAACGTTGTTGCAGCGACTGTCGTGCCATCTGCAATGACAAGGGGTGCAGCTAAGACGTTAAAAAACCTTGTAGAACTACCTGTAACATTGACGTGAATATTAATAATGGAAAGTGCCACCCAATTCACCTCCTTTCATTTCCTTTATTTCGTTGTAAAGCCTAGCGATTCAATAATAATGGGTGTTCCTCTATACAATGTCGCATTATAAGGTACGATTGTCAGGGAGGCTGGCGTTACCGAATAAATACCGCCTTCCTGCATTACTGCATTAATATAAAGGTTAACGTAACCATTAGGTGAAAAAATTGTAAACTCAGTAACAGAATTTGCTTCATCATTCCAAAAGAGATTGGCTGGAAGAGTTGCCCCATTCGATAGATCAAGATCAGCTGTAACGATATAAAAATATCGCTGGATCGTTGGTATAATCATACCTTCAGGGACTACTTCAGGAGGAACCATGGGTATTCCGTTTGTTGCTTTTATACGGGGCCAGATAAATCGATCCTCACAGTTACATGAACAATATTTTTCAATGATTTGATGAGACTTAGGATTTATCATATGGCATCACACTCCCTTCATAAAAAATATAACTTTGCCCCGAATATGCTTACTATAAAATATGAAGTAAATATAAAAAGAACTAGTTGACCATCTATCATTTGGCATAGATTTTTTGTATAAACATGTTTTTGTAAGGATGGAAACGTTGGCATATATGCTTTAAATTAGTGTTATACTTTGCTAGTTGAATAAGGTAGAATACTAATTATGAATAATTAATGAAAAAGGGGTTACTGGTTTCATGAAAGATTTTGAACAACAATTGGAGGGGCTATTAAAGCAAGCCTCTTTGCAATACATAATTTATCAGCATAATGGTGATACAGAGCGCATGGATAAAACATCACTTTTTGCTCGAAAAATTCAGCAAAAAGAGTATGTGATTGGCTTTGCAGGCCATTTCTCTGCAGGAAAGTCCAGTATGATTAATGCGCTGTCTGGTGAAAATCTGCTGGCATCTAGTCCTATTCCAACAAGTGCAAACATCGTAAAAGTTCATAAATCAGAGGAAGACTATGCGATTGTTTATATGCACAATGAAAAGCCTGTAAAATTTGAGGCTGGCTATGATTTTAAAACAGTAAAAGAGCTAAGTAAAAATGGGGATTTAGTGTCACAAATTGAGATTGGACACAGTGCCTCTACACTACCACTAGGTGTCACTGTAATGGATACGCCAGGGGTAGACTCCACAGATGATGCACACCGCATGTCAACGGAATCAGCATTACATATTGCCGATATCGTATTTTATACAATGGACTACAACCATGTGCAGTCGGAATTAAATTTCCAATTCACAAAGCAATTAATGAAATATAATCCAAATGTTTATTTAATTGTCAATATGATTGATAAGCATAAGGATAATGAATTGAGCTTCGAAGAATTTAAAGCAACTGTTCATCAGTCCTTTGCAGCATGGGGTGTTGTACCGAAGGGTGTTTTCTTTACATCATTAAGAGAGCCAGAGCATCCACATAATGATTTTGAGGCAGTAAAGAAAATCGTGATGGACAGTATGAATGACTCGCAGGAGCAGCTTGTACAAACAGCTACGAATACATTGCGTTTATTGCAAAGCGAGCATGACAATTATTTAATGGAAGAAAGACAGGATCGTTTAGCAATTGATGAAGAAATTTTAAGTGCGGATGACTGGGCACACCATCAAGATATATTAGAGCAATACAATAAATTAAATCGTCAGGTTGAATTATTTTCAGTAGAAGCTTGGAACGAAACGTTTGAGGAGCAACGTAAGGATTTGCTCGCGAATGCTGCAATTATGCCAGCTGATTTACGCGATCACTTACGCCTTTATTTAGAAAGCATGCAGGAAGGCTTTAAAGTTGGAGGGCTCTTTACTGCAAAGAAAAAAACAGAGGAAGAGCGAAACAGACGTAAAGAAAATGCGTATAGTGCCTATCAAAATGTGGTCCATGCACAAATCACGGGGCATTTAAAAGGTCTTATGAAAAAGGCATTGAAGGACGTTGGTGCATTAAATGAGGAACGTGCCTCTGCTATTGATGCCTATGTATTTGACTTACCTTTTTCATTGATTGAGCAGCAAGTTCAAACAGGCGCTATTTTAACAGGTGATGCTGTGTTAAACTTCGCTAACCGTATCGCAGAAGCAACAAAGCGCTACTTCATTCAGGAGACAGATAGCTGGAAAAATGCGCAAGCGACAACTCTTGAAGCTGTAGCAACAGAAACTGCCGCACCATCAAAATTAAAAATGGCGGGTATGCAGGACAAAGTAGATGCCATTAATGCGGTCCTTGAAATTGAAGGCTATCAGCAATATAGTGCAAGCACTATGCATCAAGCGAGCAATGAAATTCGTAAAGTTGCCAATCAACAGCTTACAAATTGGGAACAATCATTTAAGCAAGATTTAGCAGAAATTCGTCTATTTGACGAGTCCATGTTGCAGCCAAAAGAGCAAATCATCCAACAAGAGGAAGCTCAGCAAGCTACTAGTGCAACGACTCTACCAATCGATGGTGTGATTAACCGTGCACTCCATACTGCCAATGCAGTCAAAGAGGTGCAAGGCTTTGCCGAAGTAGCCCAATACCTTGAAAATAAAGTAGAACGACTACAGAAAAAGGATTTTACCATTGCATTGTTTGGCGCATTTAGTGCTGGGAAATCTTCCTTCTCAAACGCTTTAATGGGAGCCAAGGTGTTACCTGTATCACCAAACCCAACAACTGCGGCCATCAATAAAATTCGTCCAGTTACACCTGAACACCCACATGAAACAGCGGATGTACAGCTTAAAACTGCGGAACAAATGCTAGAGGATATTCAAGGCTCCTATGCGGCGATTGGTTTGTCTGTATCGACATTGGAGGAAGCCTATAATCGTGCTGATGAAGGGCTTGCAGTGCAGTTAACGGACGAACGCTTAAATGTTCATAAATCATTTATTCGTGCCTATAAAGAAGGCTATCCAACCTTTAAGTCTGAGTTTGGTTCTATCCTCCGCGTAGACCGTGAAGAGTTTGAAAAATTTGTAGCACAAGAAAATAAATCTTGCTTTGTTGACAATATCGACTTCTATTATGATAGTCCATTAACACGTATGGGCGTGACACTTGTTGACACGCCAGGAGCGGACTCTATTAATGCTCGCCATACAGGCGTAGCATTTGAATATATTCGTAATGCTGATGCCATCCTATTTATTACGTACTATAACCATGCCTTTGCCAAAGCTGACCGAGAGTTTTTAATTCAACTTGGTCGTGTGAAGGATGCATTTGAGCTAGATAAAATGTTCTTTATTGTCAATGCAATTGATTTGGCAACAACGGATGAAGAACAGGAAGATGTAAAAGGCTATGTACGCTCAGAGTTACAACGCTTTGGCATTCGCTTCCCAAGACTATATGGGGTATCTAGTCTTTTAGCGTTGAAGGAAAAGGTAGAAGGTGCCGATTTAACATCAGGTATGCCACCGTTTGAAAGCGACTTCCATACATTCTTAAATGATGAATTGAGTGCATTAGCCGTTCAAGCTCTTGCAGAGGAAGTTGATAAAACAGAGCAACGTTTGGCGGATTTAATTGCCCAAACAGAGGAAAACTTAAAACGTAAAGATGAGCGACTAGAGGAATTAACAACACTTGAACAACATATTCAATCGAAGTTCAGTGTACTGAATACGAGCATGTTAGAGAGTGAAACAAAGCAGGAGCTTGATGAGCTACTCTATTATGTTCTTCAGCGTGTTTATTATCGTTACCCTGAGTTCTTTAAGGAAGGCTACAATCCTTCTACCTTTGCTGCAATGCCCGCACAACAAGCATTGGAGCATGCATTAAAAGAAGTGATGCAAAGCTTGCGTTTTGATTTTACTCAAGAAATGCGTGTAACAAACTTCCGTTTATCGCAATTCATTAGCAAAAAGATGCAACAACGTTTTAAAGATGAAGTGCGCGAATTGAAAGAGTTAAATCGAAGCTTCTCATTCCTAGCCTTTGAATCCTCTGAGCCAAATTTATTGGATTTTGAAGGACCGTTTGCGGATATTTCCAAATATGCTAGCGTAAAATCTCATTTCCGCAATCAAAAAGCTTTCTTTGAAAAGAATGAAAAAGTGAAGCTAAGTGAGGCACTAGAAGCTGTAACAAAGCCAGATGCACAAGACTATTTAGATGCACAGAAAGTTTCTCTCATGACATGGGCGATTACGTTTATAGCAGAGGAAGCCGAAAAATTACGTTACTATATTTATCATCAAGCGCTTGAACAAATTGACACAGAAAGATTAGCCTTACAAGAAGAGAGTCGTTTAGCTTCTTGGAAAGCGATTTACGCACAATTACAATACGCATGAGGTGATTCTAATGGGAAAAGTATTCAAATCAGTGGATGAAATTCAGTTTGATGGCGTCCGTTTTATCGATGCTCGTTTCGATCTTCAGGACAAAGAGGCTGGCAAAAAAGCATTTGAGGAAGGTCATGCTACTGGTGCTATCTATATTGATTTAGAACAGCAGTTATCGGATATGGACAGCAAAGAAGGTCGTCATCCAATGCCAAGCAAAGAAAAATTGGCATCCGTTTTTCAAGAACTAGGATTACGGTATGAAGATCAGATTGTAGTTTATGACCAAGGAGCAGCTCCATTTGCCCCACGCGCCTGGTGGATGCTAACATATGCTGGTTTCCCAAATGTAGTGATTGTCAACGGAGGTGCCCCTGAGCTAGAGGCAAAAATTCCATTTACCAAGGATATTATTAAATATCCTCCAACTATCATTGAGTTTGATTGGAAAGATGAGCTTTATGCACCACGCCAAGCCGTAAAAGCCATTGTAGATGGAGAGGTAAAAGCTACTTTACTCGATGCGCGCGCTGCTGAAAGGTATCGAGGAGAAGTAGAGCCTTTGGATAAAGTAGCAGGTCATATCCCAACTGCGAAAAACTTTGACTGGGAGCAATTGAAGTCAAATGGTCAACTAAAGGCAAACGATGCATTACGTCAAAAAGTTACAGCTGATGAACCGGTTGTGGTTTACTGTGGCAGCGGCGTAACTGCCTCTCCACTTTATGCCGTATTAGCAGATGAAGGCTATGAAAACATCCAATTATATGTAGGTAGCTTCAGTGATTGGATTACAGAATATGACGTGGAAAAAGGCACAAACGAATAAAAAGAAACGCTCACTTCGGTGGGCGTTTTTTTATAGTGCGGTGGATAGAGCGTAAAGTAGAGGTTAGAATTTGATGTAGCGGATAACCTGTTCAAAGTTGCGGATAAGAAAGAAAAAGTGGAGGATAGAACGTTCAAAGTGACGGATAAAATCTAATGTAGCGGATAACCTGTTCAAAGTGACGGATAAAAATGAAAAAGTGAAGGATACCCCTTTTAAAGTAGGGGATAGAATTTTATACTTGATCAAAAGGTAGATGCACTCGATGTCGTACAGGAAGTCGCTTACCGTAGCTTTAAATACATACATTCTCTTCAAAATTCATCCTATTTAAAAACATGGTTAATAAGGATGGTCATAAACTGTGCAATAAATTTACTAAATAAGCGTGAACCGATCGTCGAGTTTGAGCTGGAGTCAGAACTAGGTGAAGAACCGCATGAAGAACTTCCTGAGAGGTGGGCGTTGGAAGATGTGATGACAAAGCTCACAAAGGAGGAAAAGGATATTATTTTGTTAGATTCTATCATGATTATACATTGTCTCAGGTGGCTCAGGTATTGCAGCTTAAATTAGGGACGACGAAAACCATTTTGTATCGTGCATTAAAAAAATTAAAGCAGGCACTGGAACAGGAGGGGCAAGGGTGAACGATCTAAAAAAGCAGATGGATCAAATAGACATTCCAGAATCGTTACATCAGCGTAGTCTACAAGGTATTGAACAAGCAACAAAAGAGCAGCATAAGCCTTTGAACTGGGTACCTAAAGGCTTGACTGTTGCTGTAGCACTTGCAACGGGTGGATTTGTGGCATTCATGGTGGGGGAACAACACGTAGATAATGATCGGGCTAGTGCGTTAATGTCACAATCTTCGCCAATGTACTGGATTTTGGCTATTTTGTGCGTATGCATCATACTGTACATCTCTAGGAAAAAGCTTAAAGTTGGCGCTGATCAGAAAAAGACGATTGGTGTTGCCATAGTTTTGATTTTACTGATCGGTAACAGTACGATTTTTTTACAACATCAATTCATAAAACCGATAGTGGTTCCTGCTGCAATTGAAGTTACAGATAGCTTACAGAATGCTTTAGAGCTACGCTATATTACAAACAAAGATGACCATCGATATGTGAAATATTTACAGGCAGAAGACGTGCAATTACTAATAGTATATGATCAAACAGAGCAAGCAAATCTAGTCAATGGCTTTTATTATCCATTGGATACTTCTCAAGATTTACGCTATCAAAATATTCGATTAGCTTTTTTTCAGTTTGATTTAAACACGATGAAAAAAGTGATGGCAAGTAAAACTATTTATCTTGTATTAAATGACGGGGTGAAATTACCTGCCCCAATTCATTTTACGAGGGAAACCTTCATTGATGAAAATCAGATCATGAATAATAGCTATAGTCAGTCACAAAATGATTCGGAACAAATCATATCATTTACCCTTCAGCAGGATGCAGTTTTTGATGCATTTTATGTTCCAGCTACATTAGAGGATAAAATACTGTTGAAAGAATGGCGATTAAACGATCAGCGCTATACAGCAAGTGATTTTCCTTTTTCAGTGACGAAAGGTCAACGCTTGGAGCTGACTATTCAATTGAAGGAAGCCCCTTTAGATATCAATACGTCCATAGGTTTTAGTGGCCCCGATGGTTATTTAACTAAAAGAGTATATTCGCAAGCGTATTTTACGTCGAATTTGGTGAAAAAGGTGCGTGAAAACAATGAGTGAATCTAAACAACAGGTAAAACTTTTACAATGGTTTGCAGTGGCGCTCTTTTTTCAATTTATCTATTTAAATGTTTTTAAATACGCTAATCTTCTACAAGATATCCTTGTTTATGGGGCCTATTTAAAAAGTCTTTCATTCTATAAAGAAAAAACACCTATCAGCAAATATATGGCTTGCGCTATGATTCTTGCCTTGATGAGTACTTTCTTTTCTTCATATCCTCTCTTCTATTGGAGTACGGTTTTAATTCAAGGAATTAAATTGCTGATCATAATGGAATTTGGAAAAATTTTATTAAGCATTGAACAAAAACACGATATACAGGGTTCCACTACAAGAGTGATGAAAAAATATATAGCGATTGCCTTTGCTGTCATTATAAGTTGGACGCTGTTAATGAATGTTACAAATGATTGGCAGATGGGATTATTGTTCCTAGGCGCATTGCTTTTATTGGCTGTAAATATCCGATTATTTCTTCATGTGTTAGCACTTCGTAAACATGTAAAAAACAAATCCTTTGTTGTTACCTACTTACAAAAATGACTCACCATTCATTTTATGCTACACTTTTTGTACAAGGGGCAAAGGGGGAGCAGGATGTTTAAACGGGAGAAAAGTATCGAGATTCAGCATCATCGCGGTGTACAATGTGCGCATGGGAAAGTTGCGGTGCAGGGGGTTGGTATGAGTGTGTACAGCTTTTTTGTGGATGGGTTACTGATTGATACAGGTTCCTACTCACTATCGCAGGAATTTCAATCCTTTTTTAAGGGTATACCGATAGAGCAATTGGCATTAACGCATTCACATGAGGATCATGCAGGAAATGCAGCGTGGATTCAACATCATAAGAATGTACCTATTTATATTCATCGTGATTCAGTCAATCTTTGTGCTGAAGATGGAGACTATCCACTCTATCGTCAGGCATTGTGGGGGGAACGACCCGCGTTTGTTGCCCAACCATTTGGTCAAACCTTACAAACGAACGCAGCAACATGGGATGTTATTGAAACACCTGGGCATACTACAGATCATCTTTCTTTTTACAATCGGGAAACAGGCGCTATGTTTACAGGTGATTTGTTTATCCAGCCAAAGACAAAGGTTGTGCTTGATGAAGAAAACATTGTTCATACTTTGGCGTCTTTAAGGAAAATAGTAAACTATGATTTCGATGTCGTCTATTGCTGTCATGCAGGCTTTATAGTGGATGGTCGAACGAAAATACAAGAAAAAATTGCTTATTTGGAAGACATGCAAGGAAAAGTGAAGCAATTATTTATGCAAGGTTATTCTGTTGAGGAAATCACCAAAACAATTTTTCCTCGTGATTATCCGATTACAAAAGTTTCGGGAGAGCAATGGTCTTCCAAGCATATCATCACGGCCTTTATTAATCATTTTACCGAAGAGTCCTTTATATAGGGCTCTTTTTTATCTTGTTAAGAATTTCACAAATACTTTGATCTGTATAATAAAAAACTTTGTGAAAAAATGTGAATAAATTGTGACGAAGTCAATCAGGGCAATGGATGCGCTTACAAAAGTTTGTGAAAAAATTCTCATTTACATAAGAAAAATACTATGTGAAAAGTTGAACAGGCTAAATGGCTCTATGTGTACACTTTTTAATGTGTTAACAATCGCATTAATTATCTTAAAATAATTGATTGTGAAATGTTTAATTTGACAGAAAAATGTAATGAAAGTCATTAAACATTGAATTTTTGAAGTTTAAAATAAATTGACAGAAAATTCGTTGACTATATTTTCACAAAGTATTATGATTCTGAAATATAATAAAAAATCAAAGGGAAAAGGATGGGATGGAATGGACGTAATGAAAAAGGCTTTAGAAATGCATGCACACTATAGCGGGAAATTAGAGGTGAGCTCAAAGGTACCTGTACAAGATTCCTATGATCTTAGCTTGGCTTATTCACCGGGGGTAGCAGCGCCATGTGTGGAGATTGAGAAAAATCCTTCGCTTGTGTACGACTATACAATGAAGGGTAATATGGTAGCTGTTGTGTCGGATGGGACAGCGGTTTTAGGGTTAGGAGATATCGGACCGAAAGCGGCATTACCTGTAATGGAAGGGAAGGCGATTTTACTAAAGCGTTTTGCCAATGTTGATGCTTTTCCAATATGCTTAGATACAAAAAATACGGATGAAATCGTCAGCATTGTGAAGGCGCTTGCCCCGACATTTGGTGCGGTAAACTTAGAGGATATTTCAGCACCAAGATGCTTTGAAATTGAAGATCGCCTACGTCAAGAATGTGATATTCCAGTTTTTCATGATGATCAACATGGAACAGCAATTGTTGTAGGAGCAGCGATGATTAATGCCAATCGTATTGTGAAAAAGGATATTGCAACGATGAAGGTTGTGATTAACGGTGCTGGTGCTGCAGGCATTGCGATCTTACGTATACTTGTACAAATGGGCTATAAGAATATTTATATGTGCGATACAAAGGGTATTATTTATGAGGGTCGTACAGAGGGGATGAATCCGATTAAAGAAGCGGTTGCTCATTTGACGAATCCAGAGAAGCAACATGGTACACTAGAGGATGCACTAACAGGTGCAGATGTCTTTATTGGAGTTTCTGTAGCCAATCTATTAACAGAGGCACATATTGCGTCCATGAATGAAAATCCAGTTGTCTTTGCCTTAGCCAATCCAAATCCAGAGATCACGTATGAAAATGCCAAAGCATGGGGGGTACGTGTTATGGGAACTGGCCGTTCAGATTATCCAAATCAAATTAATAATGTTCTTGCATTCCCTGGTATTTTCCGGGGAGCTTTAGATGTGCGTGCTACGGATATTAATGAGTCGATGAAGCTAGCTGCTGTAGAAGCCATTGCCTCCCTTGTGAGTGATAAAGAACTAAAGGAAGAATATATTGTGCCTAAATCTTTGGACGAACGCGTTGTGGCAATCGTCTCACGCGCAGTAAGTGGGGCAGCTGTAGAATCTGGCGTATCTGAGCTATTCCAGCAAAGTACAGCACTATCTGTTTAATAAAATTGAATAGGGAATTAGAACAGATAGGGAAAAGTGTATTGCTTTTTCTCTATCTGTTTTTTATCAAATATGCTCGAAATTTGTTGTTTTTTGGTGTTTTATGTAATAAAATGATTAAGTAAAATGGAATGTTTTACATAGTTGATTGAAGAGAAGAAATACTTATTGATGACAGATTTAGGTTAAAAAATAAGTCTTAAGTCCATTTAAAATTGAAAGAAGTGATGATGAAAAATGACATCAATCGTACAATTTCGATCTATTAAAACGAAGCTAATTGCTTTTTCATTGCTGCTTTTAATGATTCCGTTACTTATCTTAGGTTTTATAAGCTATCAGCAAAGTAAATCAAACCTAGAAACAGTAGGGAAAGAAAATCTAAAAAATAGTGTCGAAATGACGATTGCTATGATTGAGCAATTCAATCAAGAGGTAGAAGCAGGCAATTTATCATTAGAGGAAGCTCAGGAAAAAGTAAAGATTGCTATTTTAGGAGAAAAGGATAGTGAAGGAAAGCGACCGATTAATAAGGACATTAAACTTGGCGACAATGGTTATATTTTTGTCGTTGACCAAAAAGGGATGTCCGTTGCCCATCCAAATATAGAGGGTACGAGTGTTTGGGATGAAGAGGATGATAAAGGCGTTAAGTACATACAAGAAATCATTGCTAAAGGGAATGAAGGTGGTGGATTTGTTTCATATTCGTGGCCGTTACCCAATTCAGGTCAATTAGAGGACAAAGGGGTTTATGCAGAAATAGATCCATATTGGGGTTGGGTCATTGGTGCGAGCACCTATTTAATGGACTTCAATAAACCAGCACAAAGTATTCTTAAATTAACGCTTCTAGTAATTGGCTTGGCCATTATGGTGGGGATATTGATCATTTGGCAATATGCGAGTAGTATGACAAAGCCTATTAACCAAGCGGCTCAAGCGATGGAGCGTTTTGCAGAGGGAGATTTATCTCAAGAAAGTATGGCTATACGTTCAAAAGATGAAATTGGAAAACTGGCAAACGCCATGAATCAAATGCAAATAAGGTTGAAGGATATGATTCATAATATTGCCCAAGCATCAGACTTAATTAATACATCTAGTAAAGAGCTAACGCATTCAGCAAATGAAGTCAATATGGGAGCGGAGCAAGTTGCGATTACGATGCATGAATTAGCATCGGGTGCTGAGGGACAAGCTCACCATTCTAGTGCATTAACTTCATTAATGGAGCGCTTTACAGCAGATTTACAGGAAACGAATCAGCATGGTGCACATATTCATCAATCTTCAGTAGAAGTTTTAACATTAACGAATGAAGGAAGTCAGCTAATGACATCCTCTAATTCTCAAATGGAAAAGATTGATAGCATCGTGCAAAATGCCGTTGAGAAAGTGAAAAAATTAGATGCTCAAGCACAGGAAATTTCTAAATTAGTCGTGGTCATTAAGGATATTGCAGATCAAACGAACCTGCTGGCTTTAAATGCTGCGATTGAAGCGGCAAGAGCGGGAGAGCATGGCAAAGGATTTGCTGTAGTGGCAGATGAAGTACGTAAGCTTGCAGAACAAGTAGCCTTTTCAGTAAACGATATTACATCCATCGTCACGAATATTCAGCAAGATTTTGATGTGGTCACGAACTCTTTAGAGGATGGTTACCAAGAAGTAAAAGAAGGAACGAATCAAATAAAAGCTACTACTGAAACATTTAACACGATTAGCCACTCCATTAATGATGTAGTGGAGAGTGTCCAATTAATTTCAACGAATTTATCGAAAGTTACAGAAGATGGCCATAAAATGAACAACTCTATTCAAGAAATTGCTGCGGTGGCAGAGGAATCTGCTGCAGGGGTCGAGCAAACAACAGCTACGACAGAAGAGACAAGTAGCTCAATGGAGAATATGGCTGGAAAGTCTGCTCAACTATCGGAATTAGCATTACAATTGAAAGCTCTCATTGCTCAATTCAAACTATAAAAAACATCTCCCACTCTCTTAAATGAGAGGGGAGATGTTTTTACATCATGCCAACACCAATAATTCCGATGAGTATGACAAAGAAAAGAACAAATAACACGATGAAGATAATAATGGCTGGAATAAAGATGGTGAAAAAAGCCATCCAGTTCGAAATTTGATGTGCCTCAGCGACTACACCTACAGAAATAACAAATGACCAAATCGTCACAATGATGCTTACTAAAATTGTTGGCCAAAAAATCCACGGTAATGAACCCATAAAATTAGGATCTAATAATGAATCGGGTGAAGTCACTAACCAAATAATATAAAGTGGAATCAGTACGATATATGGGATTGCTGTTAAGCTTAACCCCTTAAATAAGTCCGAGTAAGTCCCAGTACCTTTAAATAATTTCCCGAATAGCCAAGAGATGAGTGCAGAAATAGCTGTGCCAATCATACCTGCGATAGGAGCAAAAATGACACATAATAGGACTAAAAGCCATGGCGAAAAATCAGGAAGAAATTCTGAATCAATTAATCCAGACATAAGGGAGCCAATATAACCAATAGACAAAACCAAAATTGCAAAGCCGATAGATTTTTCATTAATCATATAACGAGTCGTTTGCTTTGGATGCATCCAAACCGATAAAAATGGATTTAGTTTTGACCTTTCTTCTTTTGATGTCTCATTCAAGTTTTCCATCAAACTACCTCCAAAATAATAGAATAATTGCTTGTTACATATAGTTAATATACGAGTGAAGTAAAGAAAAGTTTCATGGAAAATAAAAATAAGCCCACACATAAAAAAAGAGTCGTAATTGTCGACTCTTTTTAGGGTTGTTTCTATTATTCAGCTAACATAATTTTCTCAAGTTCTAACGGCTCAATATACTGATCACCTTTGTAAGCACGCATATTACCGCCTGAAATTTCATCGATTAATAAAATTTCATTCGTTTTCGCATCGCGGCCGAATTCTAATTTAATGTCATAAAGCGTTAAGCCTTTTTTAGCAAGCTCTGCCGCTACAAATTTGGAAATTTCAATTGTACGTTGTTTTAAAATGGCGTATTCTTCATGAGTTAACAGGTTTAACATCGCTAAAGCATCTTCAGAAATTGGAGGATCTAAACGATCATCATCTTTGATTGTTACTTCTACAAAGGAGTCTAAATCTTGTCCTTCCTTTACATAGGCACCATAACGGCGTAGGAATGAACCAACTGCCTTAAAGCGGCAAATCACTTCTAAACCGTTACCGAAAACAGTTGCCGGTTTTACTGTCATTGTTGCATCTTCAAAGTTAGCATCAACGAAATGAGTAGGAACCCCTTGTTCGTTTAATTTTGAATAAAAATAAGAAGTTAAACGTAAACCAGCCAAGCCAGCCCCATCAATTGTTAAACCAACAGTATTTGCACCTGGATCAAACACGCCGTTTTCTCCTGTAACATCGTCTTTAAATTTTAATAAATAATGACCATCTTCTAATTTGAACACATTTTTTGTTTTACCTGTATACAATAATTCCACAAAAAACCCTCCAATATTTTTCATAGTACTCTAAAATTATAACACGAATGTTCTAAATATTTAATGATAAAAATGTTCGTTTAAAACGTTTATTTTGATGTTTTATAACGGAATTGCAGATAAAAAATAAGGTGATAACGAATGTTCGTTACCACCTTGGTTGAAATTAAGAATATTCCGAAATCAAATCCTAGGAAACTTTGAAAATAGAAGGTTATTAATAGACGCCTTCAGTAAGCATTCCATCTGCTACTTTGATAAAGCCAGCAATGTTTGCACCAACTACTAGGTTACCTGGGAAGCCATATTTTTCTGCTGCCGCTTTGCTGTCTGTATAAATATTTTTCATAATTTGATGAAGTTTCGCATCTACTTCTTCAAATGACCAAAATACGCGACTAGAATCTTGTGCCATTTCAAGAGCAGATACCGCAACTCCACCAGCATTCGCTGCTTTTGCTGGACCAAATAATACGCCTGCCTCTAGGAATTCATTGATTGCTTCAAGGTCTGATGGCATATTAGCACCTTCACCGATTGCTTTCACACCATTCGAAATTAATGTACGAGCTGACTCACCGTTAATTTCATTTTGCGTAGCACATGGTAGGGCAATATCACAAGGAATCGTCCAAATTCCTGTACAACCTTCTGTAAAAGTAGCATTTGGTCGGTAATTAACGTAAGTTGAGATACGGTCACCTTTTACTTCTTTAATTTCTTTGATAGCATCTAAATCTAAGCCCTCTGGATCGTAGATATAGCCTGAAGAGTCCGAGCAAGCAACCACTTTGGCACCATACTGTTGCGCTTTTTCAATCGCATACGTAGACACATTACCAGATCCAGAAACAACTACTGTTTTTCCTTCGAATGAGTCATTTGCATCCTTTAGCATTTCGTTCACAAAATAAACAGTACCGTAACCAGTTGCTTCTTTACGTGCTAAAGAGCCACCGTAGCCAGGAGTCTTACCAGTTAATACACCTGATTCATTTGCTTTTGTTAAACGCTTATATTGACCCCATAAATAACCTACTTCACGAGCACCTACGCCAATATCACCAGCAGGAACATCGACATCTGGACCAATATGACGGTATAATTCAGTCATGAATGCTTGGCAGAAACGCATAATTTCTGAATCTGATTTACCTTTCGGGTCAAAGTTTGAACCACCTTTACCACCACCGATAGGTTGCCCTGTTAAAGCATTTTTAAAGATTTGCTCAAAGCCTAGGAACTTAATGATGGATTCATTTACGGAAGGATGGAAGCGAAGACCGCCTTTATATGGGCCCATGACATTGCTGTATTGTACACGATAGCCACGATTCACTTGCACTTGATTGTTATCATCTTGCCATGCTACACGGAAAGAAATAATACGATCTGGCTCCACAATACGAGATAAAATATTGGCCTTAATATATTCGGGATGTTGCGCGAATACAGGTACTAATGAGATGAAAATTTCTTCAGCTGCTTGTAAAAATTCCGCTTGATGACTATTCTGTTGTTTAAGTTGCTCAAATACGCCATCTACGTATTCTTTTGCTAATTGTTCATTGCTAACAGTTGTAATTGTCATAAATAAAACCCCCATTTAGTTGATAGATGTATCGTATATCTATTTTTCAAACTATTCAATAAAATACTTTTAAAGTTTGTGAAAAATTGAGCAAGAGAGGTTGCTTTAAAATTATATTAAAATAATTTAGTTCTAAGTGATTCATCTAATTACGAGAAAGGAATGATGCCTTATTGTGAAGGTTCTTATAGACGCTGATGCCTGTCCAGTAGTGGATTTAGCGCTATCTATATCATCTGAGTTTGAGATAGAAACTATCTTGTTTTGCGATACATCACATCGTGTTGAACGTGATAATGTAATAACAATTATTGTACCCAAAGGTCCAGATTCGGTTGATTTTACGCTAGTGAACGCGCTTTCAAAACACGATATTGTTATTACACAGGATTACGGATTAGCAGCCATGGTTTTAGCACGAGGAGGGTATCCGATTGATCAAAATGGACGAGAAATGTCTAATGAAAACATCGAACGTTTGCTCGATATGCGGCATGTTGGTCAAAAAATTAGAAGGGCAGGTGGACGAACAAAGGGACCTAAAAAAAGAACACAAGAAAACAATATTTCGTTTGAAATGAAATTTCGACAAATTTGTGAACGAGCAATTTTAGCCCATAAACTGGAGGAATCTACAGGTGAAAAATGAACATAAACACGAACTATTCGAACAATATCCGCAGTTGAACGAACTAGCAAAAAAGGCTACTGTATTGTGGGAAAATACAAATTGGATGGAAAATCCTGAAACAACGCTCTTTACTATGGCTGAAGTGGATGATGCGGAAGCAACATTACAACGTTTTTCTTCTTATTTAAAAGTAGCATTTCCAGAGCTTCTAGAAAGTGATGGTTTAATTGAATCAACGATCAAGGAAATTCCTGCAATGAAAAGTGCTATTGAACAAGCATATGGTGTGGCGATTCCCGGCCAATTGCTTTTAAAATGTGATCATGCATTACCGATCTCTGGCTCGATCAAAGCACGTGGAGGAATTTATGAGGTATTAAAACATGCAGAAAGGCTAGCTTTGGCAAGTGGAAGACTTAAAGAAGTGGATGATTATGCAATTTTAGCAACAGAAGAATTTCAGTCGTTCTTCCAACAATATACGATTGCAGTAGGCTCTACGGGGAATTTAGGATTAAGTATCGGCATTATGGGCAAGAAGCTCGGCTTTAATGTCGTTGTACATATGTCGAGTGATGCCAAGGAGTGGAAAAAAGCCTTACTGCGTGAAAAGGGTGCGACAGTGATTGAATATGAAGCTGATTACAGTGTAGCTGTTGAGCAGGGGCGACAGGAAGCTGAGCAAGATCCAAAATGTCATTTTATTGATGATGAAAATTCTAAGGATTTATTTGCTGGCTATGCCGTAGCTGCCAAGCGTTTAAAGGAACAGCTAGAAAGGACGAATATTTCAGTGGATGAAGCACATCCATTGTTCGTCTATTTACCATGTGGCGTAGGTGGAGGACCAGGTGGTGTTGCCTATGGATTAAAAGAAATTTATGGTGAGCATGTGCATATTTTCTTTGCAGAACCTGTCGCTTCTCCTTGTATGACGATCGGGCTGATGACAGGCTTACATGACGCAATTAGTGTAGAAGATATTGGCCTTGACAATCGAACAGAAGCGGATGGGTTAGCTGTTGGTCGTGCCTCCAAATTTGTAGGAAAAGTGATGGAGACGTATATAAGTGGTTGCTATACTGTATCAGATGAAGAGCTGTTTACATCTCTGGGATTAGCGATGGAAAGTGAAGGTTTATTTTTAGAGCCATCTGCACACGCAGGAATGTATGGAGCCATTCGTTTATTACAACAAGGTCAATCCTATCTAGAAAAGAACGCATTAGTAAACCATCTACCACAAGCAACACATCTTGTATGGGCAACTGGCGGTAGTATGGTCCCACCTACGATGCGAGCTGCTTATTTAGCAAAGGCCAAGGAATTTAATTAAAGACGATGTGAAGCTATGTTTGGATGGAAGCTCGACCTCTATTAGTGATATCCCGCTCGAGCATGCAGTAAAGCATTCGAATAGTGAGATGACCCGCTCCAATAGGAGTCCAAAGCGCTCGCAAAATGTGTGGACCTGCTCAAGCAGGAGTCTCAAGCGCTCACAATATGTATGGACCCGCTCAAACTGGGGTCTTAAGCTCTCAAAAAGTGAAGCAACCCGCTTAGATTAGCGTCCACAAACGCGTAACGCAATTTCAAGTTTAGTAGAAACAAAATCAAATTAAAAAACAGGTGGATTCATTTTTCTCCACCTGTTTTTGCTGTTTAACGTTGTAGTGCTTTACGTTGTGCGACTAAGTATACTTCTTGTGCGGCAAGGACGCCTGCTCCTGGTTCGAAATCATAGGAGAAATCTTGTAGGGCAGCCTCAAGTAGGGAAACGGCTTGTAAAATGTCACTTGGGAAACAATAGCCCATATGGCCGAATCTAAAAATTTTACCCTGTAGTTGACCTAGACCGCCTGCGAAATCTAAATGATAGTGTTGCTTAAGATGCGTCAAAAATTCACCAAGATCAATTCCTTGAGGTGTTTTAATTGCTGTAATTGTTGGAGAAGCGTATTGATCTTCAGTTAATAGCTCAATGTGTAATGCTTTCATTGCATTTCGCACCATGTTTTTCATGAGGTCATGTCGGGCAACTGTTTGCGTAAAGCCACCTTCCTGTTCGATTAACTTACACACCTCATGCAGTCCATAAATCAGTGTGATAGCAGGTGTATTAGGAGTCATGCCCTTTTCCGCCCAGCTACGATAGCTTTGAAGATTTAAGTAATAAGCAGGTGTTTGATTTTCTTCAATGACTTCCCAAGCTCTTTCGCTTACGCTGACAAGAGAGAGTCCAGGTGGGAGCATCATGGCTTTTTGAGAGCCTGTCACCAGAATATCAATGCCCCAAGCATCCATTTCAGCAGGAACGCCACCAATACAGCTTACACCATCAACGATAACGAGGGCATCTGTTTCTTCACGGATCACCTGAGCTAGTTCAGCAACAGGGTTTAAAATACCTGTGGATGTTTCATTGTACGTCACAAAAACGGCTTTAATAGTTTGTAATGGCTGTAAAAATGCTCGAAGCTCTTCGGCTGTACAAGCCTGTCCCCATTCTTTTTCGAGCTTATGTACATGGAAGCCATATTGCTCACAGATTGAAACGAAATAGTCGCCAAAAGCTCCAACTGTGATGACGACAACCTCTTCACCAGCAGATACAGTATTAACAGCTGCAGCCTCAAGCGCGGCTGTCCCACCCGAAGGTAAAAGTAAGATGTCCTGTGTCGTACCGAAAACAGGCTTTACTAATTCAATTGTTTCTCGGTATAATTCTACAAATTCCTGACTACGATGACTAAAAATATCCCGATTCATCGCAAGCTGTACCTTTTTTGGAATCGGTGTTGGCCCCGGATGTCTTAAAATATTTTCATACATATTCATTTATCCCCTTTGCTAGAAATTCAAAATTTTCTAACTATAATAATAGCATATTTATGGTGCTAGCTAACTACTTTTTTGAAAAATGATGGAAGAGATTGTCATTGTGGTACAATTTTTAAAAAGGAGGCAGTGCGAATGGAAACATCCATGCATTATCCATTTATCTATTTCTTCTACGACACAAACCAGGTGCTAGTATATAGAATTCAAGCGTTAGAGTATATCACAATAGCAGAGGTGATGAGGGAGGGGGAATGGCAGGGGTATGAGCTTGAGCCATCTGAATCTTTTACAGCATTTCATCATGAACAAAGCACACCTCAGCAGGGATGGTCTTTCTTTATGGGGCAGGAAGAGCTCTATCAGTTGGTAGAAATTATTAATGATTATATTCAGCAGGTCATAACTACTGCTTCAGCACAGATGGTACATATTGTTTGCTCGGAATCTGCAGCAGGCTCCTTACGAGCGACACTTGCTCCACCGAAATATGTGATCGGGTTTCCAGAGGATTTGTCGATTGGACCTTTGTGGAAACTCGATGAAAAAAGAGGACAGGCATTCCGTGATGAGTGGCTAAGAGAAAATATTAATGATGGAATGGATGATTTTGTAAACCGAAATAAATTAATGAACACAATCAGAGAGATACAGGATATTCCAAGCAACCTGCAGATTTACATTTGGTGTGGGTACAATGCAGAAGAACAGTGTGGTATTAGATTTCTACTCTATTTATTACGTGATAAAGCCAATGAAGTTGTTCTTATCAACACAGGTGAACAGCGGGCTATCAACCATCAATGGAACATGGAAATGTATGATATAAAGCGAATGTCCGCAAAGGAGCGTCTAATTTTTCAGCAACAGTGGGAAAGTTTAGCACAGACAAAGGATGTTTGTCGTCTATGGCTACATCGACAAATTGAAGCAGTCCAAGAGAACTATTATGATAATTTGATTATGTCAACGATTGAACAACTTCATAAGGAGCAAGGGGGTACTGATTTTATACAAACAGGTGAATTCATCTCAGAGCTATTAACAAGAATGGATGCCCCCCCAAATATCTTCTTTTTAGAATATAGAATTCGCTATTTAGTATATAGCGGGGTTTTTGAATTAAAGGGAATTCCTAAATCCATGCACCATTACTCTGTGAAATTACGTAAAAAACCTCTTTAGCCTAAGGGCATAAAGAGGTTTTAAACAATTAAGCAACGAAAGGTCTGTTCATACGCATTAAGCCGTAGATGGCAAAGAACAATCCACCTGTTATTACCATTAAGATTGTGTATAATACTGCCTTACCTGTTTCGCCACACCAGCGGTAGAATAGGCGATACGTGAAATACAGTGTAAAGCCTGCCGCTCCTAAAGAAGCCAGAATACCGATAAATGGAATAAACGAAACAATGATCAATCCTGCATAAATAAGGGTATTTTTTAAAGCTGTTGCACGTATTGTTTCTCGAGTATCCCCACCAGCTGTCAGCAGGAAGAGACTATATACATTAATAATGGGAATCCAAGCAATATAGGCTACATCTCCAAAACCATTTGTTTTAGATGTCATAAAATAAATAAGTGCACTAATAATGTAGGCAATTAAACCAATAGCAAGAGCGGCTAGTATAAAGATAAAAAATAAACCACCCATGGCTGCATCTAAATCTGAGTAATAATAAGAATCATTATAGTCATAATTCATCAGAAAAACCTCCCTTCATATGAAAATACCTCCTAATCATAACAATCCTCAAATGTTAAAGCTACAACAATTTAGATGTAATATTTAGTAGAAATCGCACAAATGTACTAGAATGAAGTTGATTATTTAAGACTTTAATGATGATTTTTTGAGTGCCTTGTGATAAAAATGCAAAAAATATCCTCGGGAACATTATTATGCTAGTTTTTGAGAATCATTTTCCGTTTTATTAATTTCAAAAATTACGTACAAAAACATTACTATCCTATGATGGTAGTTGCACAAGAAATGCCACAAAAAATAAAAATAGCCATCTTAACTACATTGTAAGATGACTATTTTCACGTGTATTAAATGAATTTGGCGATGTGCTCAAGTTCAATGCGGGAAGAATTGTAAGCAGGTGCGGCTGCCTTACCAATGGCAATTAAAATAACTGGGACGATATGGTCAGCTAATTCAAAGCGTTGAGCAAAGGCTTCTTTATTAAATCCACCCATTGGCACTGTATCATAGCCCATGTCTTTAGCTAGTAGCATGATTTGCATGGAAATTAGACCAGCATCAAATGTAACGATATTTTTTAACACTTCTTGGGGAAGTTGAGAATATAGATTGATTGAGTTGTTAATCATTAAATCTTTTGTTGCCTCATTGATATAGCCAAGCTCGAAGTTCTTTGTATAGATGGCCTCGGCATTTTCGTACATCTTTGTATCACCTAAAACGGCAATAATTGCTGAGGAAGTTTCTACTTGTTCTTGGTTATTGGCAATAGCACGTAGCTCTTTTTTGACCGCTTCATCCTGAATTACTAAAAAGCGCCAAGGCTGTAGGTTACTAGACGATGGAGCAGACGTTGCTTCTACAAGTAATTCTTCTAATTGTTGCTGCGGTATTTTAAAATTTTCATCGTATTTACGAACGGATTTACGCTCGTGCATAACTTTAGTTAAAGAACTTTTTGTCACTGTCATTATTTTGTCTCCTTCATGGTATGATGCGTTTTTTACTATACGATAAATGAATTCATTTTCCAAGTAAATTGCTCGAATTAAAGAGTCTTGAAACTAGGATTTAAAAGTTACAAAAAAAACATATTTTTGTACGTATAATCCATTTATACTAGAGATGGAATAGAGCAATAATAATAGATATGGAGTGAAGGTGAATGAAAAAGCTATTAGGAAATTTAAATATTATGGCAAAAATCGCAATGCTTATTCCTGTCATCACTGTTTTTTTAGGTGGTATGACCTTCCTTAACTATTTGAACGTATCCAATGAACTTGAAAGCTCTATTGAAAATGAAATGTCTATACTAGCGGATGATGTTGCAGGTTCCGTTGAGAGCAAATTGCATGCACACATTCAGCTCATAAATAGTGCAAAGACAACAATAGAATCGGCTGACAGTATGATGACCAGAGAGCAATTTATTCGCTACGTACAGCAGCTATTGCCTTTCAATAAGGAAACGTATGGTATGGGATTATGGCTAGAGGAGGATGTGGCAAAAGGAGAGATTTTCGGGCCTTATGCCTATAAGGAAGAAGAAAAAATTGTCTCTACGGATGCTTATGAAGATCCTGCCTATCATTTTCACGAGCAAGAATGGTATCGCAATAGTATCCAATCTAATAAGGTAGTTCATACTGCACCTTATTTTGATGAAGCTCTTGGGGAAATGTTTATCTCATTTGGTACACAAATTGTCAAAGATTCTAAGCCCATTGGCGTTATTACAGGGGATTATGTATTAGATTCAATTCAATCCATTGTTTCTGACGTGAAAATTCGAGAGAGTGGTTATGCATTTATAATTGATGATAGTGGCAAAATTTTAACGCACCCTGATGTAAATAAAGTGAATAAAGAAACGATCCAGCAGTTGTTGAACATGCCTGTGGAGCAGATTTCTGATCAAAAAAAGTTAATACATACAAACAGTCAGGGTAGTGATTTTACCTTACAATTTATGCAAATACAAGATATGCCGTGGAAGTTAGTTTTACTGGTTCCGACAACTGAGCTTTACGGCGAAATACAGGCAATGCTTCAACAGCAAATCGTGATCAGTGTCGTTCTAATTTTACTTATCGCAATTAGTATTTATTTCCTTGCTCGTTATATCCGTGGGGAAGTGAAAACTATGAATAATCATTTGGGCTATCTTGCTACAGGTGATTTAACGCAACAAATGGCCGTCCATACGAAGGACGAATTTGGTGAAATGGCGCAGTATTATAATGACTCTGTGGAAGCATTAGGTTCGATGATGCAGCGCATTGTAGCTGAAACCGAGACAGTTGCTTCTACTGCAGAGGAATTAACGGCAAGTGTGCAAGAGGTCAATAAAACTGTCACAGAAGTTGCGATTTCTATGCAAGAGGTGGCAGAAAATACGAGTTCACAACAACAGGTGAGTGGGGAGTTAGAGGGTGTAACAACACAACTAGGTGGGGATATGAAGACCGCCATGGACGATTTACATAAAGCAGTCCAACAATCACAAAAAACCTCTGAACTCGCTACTGGCGGATCACAAAAAATACATGGTTTCGTGAATGATATTGTCCACCTACATGCACAGGTTGACAGTAGTGCCAATCTGGTGAATGGCTTGAAGGAGCATTCGATTCAAATAGAGCAGATGAGTCAGCTCATTTCGGCTATTACCGACCAAACTAATTTACTATCACTTAATGCTGCCATTGAGGCAGCACGAGCAGGGGAAGCAGGGAAAGGCTTTGCCGTTGTTGCAGGAGAGGTTAAAGCACTAGCTGAACAAACTAGCCGTGCTTCGTTAGATATTGCAAAGGTTGTGCAGACGATTCAGGAACAAATGAATGACGCAGTAGAGATGATGGAGCAAAGTCGAAAAATAGCTCATCAAGGCATTGGCTCTGTTCAACAGGCAGGCATGACCTTCGATACAATTGCCAGTGCAACTGAAGGTCTCCAAAACACCATGCAAAAGACAAGCAAAACGACATCTGATGCTTTTGAAAAGTTGCAGGCAGTAACCGAAAAAGTACAGGCAATTAGCAAACAGGCACTTGCAACAAATGATCATACATTAAATGTATCGGCCATCACGGAGGAGCAGGCATCGACAATGAATGAGATGTCTGTAGCCTCAGAGCAATTAGCGCAACTTGCTCAAAATCTGCAAGAAGAAGCAACTAAATTCACGATTTAGTGCTAAGGTGTACATCTAGATTTAGGTGTACACCTTTTTAAGATCTAAATGAAAAAGCTTCCCATTTTACATTTTTCTTAGGTGCAGCCGATTTGAAATGCTTGATCATTTTTTCTGGTCCACATATATAAATACTAGTTTGTGGAGAAAAGGATAACTCATCAACAGAGAGTCTATTGCGCTGTGTTGTATCAATAAATGTGACAGTAAAATGGTCATTTGCTTGTGCATAATCCTCTAAAAAATCTTTGTAGATGACATTGTCTTGCCCGTGAAAAGAATAATATAAGTCAATTTTTTTATCAGGCTGTGTGTGTAAATAGGCAAGAAATGGGGTGATGCCCATACCACCTGCAATCCATAGCTGCTGTGCATTCCCGTTGCCGAAGTCAAAATGACCATAGGGTCCATCTACAGCAACCTCTGTATGAACCTGAATAAGGTTGTAGACCTGTTTGGTATAATCTCCAATAGCTTTCATTGTAAGATTGATTTGTTGTCCACACCCTCCAGAAATAGAGAAGGGATGTGGTGCTTTTTCGATACCCTCTTGAAAGACTTTCAGAAAGAGAAATTGTCCTGGTCGATAATCCAGCTGTTTTGTAAGCTTCAACTTAATTTCCAATATCTCAGGAGTCAGCCTTTGAATGGATGAAATCTGACCTTTATAGGGAAAGAACATATCCTGATACATTGTCAGCATATAAAGGGCTGACATAAATCCAATTGTAGTTGTTAATGCTGTAAAAATCCCTAAAGCTGAGGGTTGTAATAAATCATAGTGGCTAGAAAAATAAGCATGATAAATACCCAATGTATAGGGTACAAGTAATAAGCGATGAAGCCAGCGCCAATGCTCGTACTTCAGGAATTTTGAAATAAAGGCAAGAATGATTAGGAAGATAAAGCCGTATTGAGCAAGCTCGCCAAGATCTTTTGCGAATTCGTTGAGTGGTGTTTGTTGCGTTAGCTCTTCATCAGGAATCATTTTTTGTAATTGCCCGTGAATAAGAATCAATACAAGTGAAAGGATTGCTAGTAATTTATGATAAAAATAGACATGCTCAAGACCACTAAACCATCGCTCTAACATTTTTATTCGTGTAGCTAATAAGAATACAAGAAATAAACAAGTTATGGCTAAGCCACCAATGACATGACTAAGTGTGTTCAACGGATGAATCGGTGCCATCGGTTTGCTAAAATACCAAAGCAAAGCACTACCACACAAAATGATGAAAATAAAAAGTATTCCTTTATAGGCTCTCATATTTAACCTCCATCACTATGTTTATCCATAATTTAACTAGCTATACAATCAGAGTGGAAAAAGTTTCGAGCGTACGTTCGGAATGTATGTTCCCTTTTGTCTCGAATTATGTTACATTAAGAAGGAAAAATAAGAGAAAAGGAGTGGAAGTAATTTATGCAAGGGAATACCCATATCGTTGGGGGCATTACAGCAAGTCTTGCCTTTGCGCAGTTTTCAAATGATAACCCACTTGTCTTAGTTGGTGCGGGAGTTATTGGTGCATTACTTCCAGATATTTGTCATAGAGGTAGTAAAATAGGTCGAACATTTCCCCTCATAGCGAAGCTAGTGACTACAGTATTTGGACATCGTTCCTTTACACATAGTTTGTTGTTTTTAATAAGCATGATGGTTTTATTACATATGTTGATTCCCTATCGAGCGATATCTATTGGAATAATTATCGGGATGGCTAGTCATATCATACTTGATATGTGTACAAAAAAAGGGGTTAAACTATTTTTCCCTGCGACTGTCTCCATTCGTTTTCCACTTACAACGAAAACTGGTAGCAAGGTAGAAGGTATCGTACTGATGTTGTTATCGATGCTATCCATCTATTTCAGCTATGAATTAATTGTAAGATTTATTGATGCGATATAAATAAGAAAAGCCCCAGTAATCGTTTACTGGGGCTTTTCATGTTAGTCTGCCTGTACCTCTTCAACAGTTTGCTCTACCTCAGCACGAGTCATTTTTTCTCGTCCTTCTTGCATTGCCTTTAGTGTTTTGTGCGCTAAGGCAAGTGGTAGGCGACAGAATAGCAGAATAGTACGTTTATTGATATCCTTCATATATAAATCTGCTTTGGCTAAATTTTCTTCTGCATACGCAAATAAATCCTCGCGTGTCCATCCCTCTGGTACGAAACTTACACCACGTTCATCTAAATCCTCATGCTGATTACGTAAGATGTTGACAGCCTGCAATCCACGGCCATAGCCTATTGCTAGCTCGCGATCCGTTTGAACGCCTGCACCCCATGCCCAAAGCTCAGACAGCATCGTCCCTACAAGCCCAGCCACGTAGTATGTATAATCGTCTAAATCCTCACGTGTGCGGACCTGCCAATTCGCCTTTGCCCATTTTGCCATCCCAAAAGCCATTTCACTTGTGGAAGCCTGTACAATTTTTCTAGATTCCTCAGGGCAAAATGTCAGCCAATCTGCTAAACGAAGGGATACTTCAGGTAATAGCTCTGCATAAGGTGCAAGTAATGACTGATAGGCTTCGTTATTGAAATTGTCCTTTAGTAATTCACTCGTAGCTGACAGTAAATCAAATTTTACATCATTAGAAAGTTCTTCATGGTCTTCAATTTCATCAATAGCACGCATTGCTAAATAGGCTGCAGCCACTGATATCTTTAAATCATTTTTTAAAAATGTAATAGGTATATAAAACGTGCGGCTTGTATCTTTCAAAACCTGCATCGCTTCTTTGTAAAGTCTTTTTTGCTCGTTCACTTGTACTCCTCCGTTCAAATGGTTCCACATCTATAGTATATCGTATCGTAAAAATAGGGAAAGATAAAACAGATTGTTCATATTTAGAGAGATATTCTTTGAAAACGTTTCCTAAAAGTGATATAGTTTAATAGTAAACTATTTAAACCTATACTTTCATTGTGGACGAAAGTATAAGTTAAACCACATTACAAAAGAGAGGAAGTTTAGAAAAATGGGACGTTTAGATAACAAAATTGCGATGATTACTGGTGGCGCATCTGGTATGGGTGCAGCAATGGCGAAATTGTTTGCCCAAGAGGGTGCTACGGTAATTGCAGCTGATATTAATGAAGATAACCTAGCAAAAATTTCTGAGCTTGACCATGTAGAGGGGATGAAATTAGATGTTTCCTCTGACGAAAACTGGGCAGAAGTGACGAAAGCCATTGTGGAGAAATATGGTCGCATTGATATTTTAATTAACAATGCTGGTATTTCTTCCGAAAAAGGACCAGATCAAATTACACAAGCGGATTGGTCAATCATGCATAATATCAATGCCTTTGGACCTTTCCTGGGCATTAAACATGCCTCTAACTATATGAAAGAAGCTGGGAAAGGCTCTATCGTTAATACATCCTCTTACACAGCAATTATTGGCGCTGGCTTTAATGCCTATACAGCCTCTAAAGGATCTTTACGTGCGATTGCTCGTGCAGCGGCATCAGAGCTTGGTGCTTTCAATGTTCGTGTCAATACAGTATTCCCTGGTGTCATTGAAACACCAATGACTGCTAAATTATCAGAAGCAAAAGAAGCAATGGATATGTTAGTAAGAGCAACACCAATGGGTCGCCTTGGCCAACCAGAAGAAGTAGCGAATGCTATTTTATTTTTAGCATCTGATGAAGCTTCTTACATTACAGGTGCCGAGCTTGTCATTGATGGTGGCTATTCAGCACGCTAATTAATCGTTTTAGGAAAGTGAAAGTGCCTGTTCAAGCAGTGCATTTTCACTTTTTTTTACATTTCAAGCACTAATGAGTGCTCTCCTGGAATCTGTTTATATAAATCTTCATATTCCGCTTTAGAATATTCGTTAAATTTCAAAAACAGCATTATGCTTTAACAAAGCTTTATTTTTTTAGTAGAATGATAATAAAGCTTTAGAAATGCATTAAAATTCAGCTATCATATAGAAAAAATTTGATATTTTCCATGATTTTTTCATGAAAGTTTACGAAGTTATTGCACAATCATTTCAACAGCGTTAAAGTTTAGAAAGGGCGAAAATGTCATTACACAATTTGGGGGATTGTACTGAGCGTTTAGCTTTTGTACGAACAAATTAATTGGTCAGGATTTTGGCACACAAAACTCCTTGCAAAATCCTTCGTACCAAAGAGGGCATGTACTTTAATAGTTGCCTTAATCTTCGCGTAAACTGCAATCATTATATGACAAAGTTGCGTAATAAAAACAAAGGAGAATTGTATGCCAAAGGCTATAGGTATTGATGCAGGTGGCACATTGACAAAGGTTGCTTATTTAGATCAACACAATGAACTTGTTTTAACAACCTTTCCGTCTAATGATCTGCAATCTGTAAAAAAATGGATTATCGATCATCCAGATATTGAGGATATTGGTGTTACGGGGGGACGTACAGAGCAATTACTTGATGTCATTAAAACGATGAAATCGATTCATTATATAGTGGAATTTGAAGCAACATTAAAGGGTGTCCGATTTTTACTAAATAAAGAAGGCTACTTTTTTGAGCGTAGCATGATTACCAATATCGGGACAGGCACTTCCATTCATTACATGGAGGGCAATACCCATATTCGCGTTGGCGGGACAGGCGTTGGTGGTGGGACGTTAATTGGATTGTCAGCGCTTACAACAGGGATTACAGATTACAATGAAATACGAGAAATGGCTGACAAGGGCCATCGTGAGAGCATTGATTTATTAGTTAAGGACATTTATCAGGGCATGGATACACCTATTGATGGTCATTTAACTGCAAGTAATTTTGGGAAAGTAGGCATTACCCAGTCCATGAAACATCCTGCAGAGGATATTATAGCGACTGTTCAGGGTCTAGTAGGTGAAGTTATTACCACGCTTAGCATTCAATATGCGGAAGAAAAAAAGGCTCAGCATATTGTCTATATTGGATCAACTCTCAGCAATAATGCTCATCTTGCCCGTGTGATTGCAAATTATACACGCACAAAGAAGCATACACCTGTCTTTATTAACGATCATGGTTTTTCAGGTGCTGTTGGAGCATTGCTGAACATTACAGAATATACAATTGTCTAGGACGGATAAGAATGAACATGACTAATGCACATTAGTCATGTTCATTTTTTTTACAATTAGCGAAGAAACTGATCTACATAGTAACGCCTCTATTTGAACAAATTATGTGCAGGAGGTGATGTTACGTGGGCAAACGTAATAATCGGAATAACAGTAAAACCATGAATATGCGAACGCATAATCCTTTTGGTACCTACAAAAGCAAAGATCTTGATCGAAGTAATAGCAATAATAACAATCCGAATGACAACTTAAACGAAGAATTCGCAGCAGAATTTGATGCGAAAGCTAAAAATAAAAACAATAAAACGAATCATGATAAAAACCAGCAGTCCAATAAAACGAAATAACGGAGGTACAAATCATGGCAAAAAAGAGAAAAACAAGCTTTAAAAAGAAAAAGAAGGAAGATACACATAAAAAGAATGATCGTGAGGAGTACTCAGCAGAGTTTAACCAAGTCATTCATAATAACCCTCAACAGCCAAAGCAATAAAGACAAGCTGCTCCAAATCTTTTTGGAGCGCTTATTTTTTAAAGGAGTGATTCAAGTGAGGAAGTTATATTTACTTGGGATTGTGCTTGTTTGTCTTACTGTGTTCATACAAACAGCAATGGTTGCAAATGCACAACAAGAAGCACCTCCAGCCTATGCCAAATGGGGACAAATGGCCATCAAAGAGGTAAAGGCAAAATATCCTTCAGCCAAAATTATCGATTATTTGCATGAGGGTAAAGAAGTACATGGGGCGTCAACAATCGAAAAGTTTAAGCTCTGGCTCAAGCAACCCGATAAGGAATTTGGTGTCTATGTAAGAATTAGTTATCAAAGTGCAACACAAAAGGTAGAAAAAATTGAATTACAAGAAAGTACGTCATGAAAAAAAGGATGCCCAGAAAAGGCATCCTCATTCATTTAACTTTCAAGCTTTTGAATAAACGCACGCATCAAGCCTGGTAAATCAGGCCAGGCATGTCCACTTACTAAATTGCCATCTGTATGAAGATTGGCATCAATATAAGTAGCGCCAGCCACTTGCACCTCTGGCTTGCAAGCAATATAGGCTGTCAGCTCACGTCCTTTTAGCACTTCAGGAATCGTTGCGAAAATTTGTGCCGCATGACAAACGGCTGCAATCGGTTTATTCGCTTCGAAAAAGTGGGATACGAGTGTTGGCACATGCTCATTTAAACGAATGTATTCTGGCGCACGACCACCAGGAATAATCAATCCATCAAAATGGGTTGGATCAACATCAGCAAAAGAAGCATGTGCCTCTAAACCATAGGCAGGTCGCTCGATGTATGTATCCACGCCATCTACAAAATCGTGTAGTACAGTTTGTAATTTCTTAGCTGATGGTGCTGCAATTGTGACATCATAGCCTGCCTCAAGACAACGATAATAAGGATAAAAAATCTCTAAAGCCTCTACGGCATCTCCTGCAAGTATTAAAACTTTTTTCCCCATGATTCCATCTCCTTTACATTGAAAGTTTATTAACTTTTATTCGACACATGCAAAAAATTTCCTGCTGCTGGTCAAGCCATCTTGGCAAATTACTTCCTTTACAAAGAAAAAAATGAAGCGTATAGTATTTGTTTAGCTAGGTAAATAATTTTAGGAGGTAGATAGTGATGAATCCAATTTTCCATGCTTTATTCCAAAAAAATCGCTATTTAACTAATTGCTTAAATGAAGTGCTGAAGCAGCATCATTTATATAGTTCTCAGTGGACCATTTTATATTGCTTACATAAAAATGGACCGATGACACTGACGCAAATTTGGAAATATTTAAATGTGGAAGCGCCAAGTATCACCAGGGCGATTACAAGGCTTGAGGCATTGGGCTGGGTACAACGATTAGATGGTGAGGATAAACGAGAAAAGATAGTGACTTTATCCACACAAGCAGAGGAGCGCCTACCAGCCATTACAGCGACTATTCGAGCGTTTGAGGAGGAAATGGTAGGTTCTTTAACTGCCGAAGAACAAGAGCAATTTTTGAAGCTATTGGAAAAAATGAAAGGTTGATGGACATGCAGCAAGAAGAGAATACACAAATATGGACGAAGCGTTTCATTAGTCTATTTTTAACGAATATCTCAGTTTTTTTTGTATTTTATGGACTTGTAACGACTTTGCCGCTTTATGCAATAGGGGAGCTACATCAGACAGATAAGGAGGCAGGGCTTCTATTGTCTGGCTTTTTATTGTCAGCTATTATTGTACGCCCGTTTTCAGGAAAACTGTTGGATGTATTTGGGAAGAAAAAACTGTTAGTCCTCTCAATCGTGGGCTATTTTATATGTACCGTCTTATATTTATTTATTCATCCATTCGGCCTTTTACTTGGTCTACGTTTTATACAAGGGATTTTCTTTAGTATTATTACAACAGCTGCAGGATCTTTAGCAGCTGATATCGTTCCAGCTAAACGAAAAGGAGCAGGCCTTGGCTATTTCACGATGTCTACAAATCTAGCTGTCGTTATTGGTCCATTTATCGGACTATTATTAATACAATATAGTACCTTTAACGTATTGTTCATCGTTATGAGTATCTGTATTCTAGCAGGAGGAATTCTAGCGTTAACGGTCAATACTGATGATTTACCGAAACCTGCACATGAAGGAAAACTAACCTTTAAATTTGATGATTTGTTTGAGCGAAAAGCGTTACCTGTTGCTGCGATTGCTAGTTTAGTAGCCTTTTCGTATGCCAGTGTTTTATCCTTTTTATCGGTCTATGCACAGCAAAAGGATTTAATGGCTGTGGCCAGTCTTTTTTATGCGGTGTTTGCTGCATCCATGTTAATTACGCGTCCGTACACAGGTAAACTTTATGATACGAAGGGACCACAATTTGTTATTATTCCCGGCATTATCTCCTTCGCCATCGGGCTCGTTATGCTCGCTTTTGTAGAGGGGCCCGTATTATTTTTGAGTGCTGCAATTTTTGTAGGTTTCGGCTATGGTGCTGTGACGACAAGCTTGCAAGCATTAGCCGTTCAATCCACAGCCATCCAGCGAAGTGGTTATGCTACAGCAACCTATTTTACGATGTTTGACCTTGGAATCGCACTAGGTTCTTATATTTTAGGAATGGTAGCCGTGCAGGCAGGCTATGCTTCAGTTTACTTGTCAGGTGCAGGCTTACTAGGGGTTGTCTTTATTATTTATCTATTACGACTTGCAAAGATGAAACCGAAAAAAATAGTGAATATATAGTAAAACAGTTGGGCCTGTCCCAACTGTTTTTATGATTATAGGCAATCATGTAGCGTGGCCGTTTTAGACCAAAATATGGTATAATAAGAGAGTAACTAGATAGAGGTTTCATGGGCGGTTGGCACAATATTAACCTATCTCATTCAACTTATGGAAGAGAAAGGAGTTGATGCCTTTGACTATTTTTGAAGCAATAATGGTTGCGATAAGTCTTTCAACACTTATTGTTTCTGTACTTGCATTGTCATTTACTTTTACACAAAAAAAGTAAACCGCCCCTGCCTCGCCAGCATGTGAGATGGTTTACTTTCATCACTTTGCAAATCGCCTTTGAAGCGATTCATCTTGTTACTAGGACCATTGGTGTTCCAGCACCAATGGTCTTATTTACTTATATACATCTTCACTAAGAATTATAACATGGATAAACGGTTTTTTTCAAATAATGTAAATTTAATTGTCATTGACTACAATGATTTTTGGGAAACAAAATATATGGAACCTAAATGGCTTGAGTGGGCAAAACAGCCACAATCAATTGCACAGGCAGGACTAACTTATTCGAAGGATATTTATGACTTGGAAAGGATTTGAATCATTAAGAGAAATAAGCGTTGACATTATAGCACACCATACAGATATCGATAAGACAGTTATACGTGATTTATTTGCTAATGAGACGGGTTATGCGACCCCCAAAATAGATATTCGGGCGGTGGTTTTTAGGGATAATAAAATATTAATGGTTAAAGAAAAAATGGATGGTGATGGTTATTACCAGGTGGCTGGGGCCACATCGGCTTTACACCTAGTGAAGTAGTTATCAAAGAAACGAAAGAAGAATCGGGATTTAATGTAAAAGCAATCAAACTCATAAGTGTATTTGATAAGAAGTACCACCCTCATCCACCATCTCTCTACCATGTCTATAAAATGTTTATCCAATGTGAAATCATTGGAGGACGTGCAGAAGAAGGCATGGAAACTAACGCTGTTGCGTTCTTAGCTGAAAATGAACGCCCTCTCTATCAATGGCTAGAAATACCGAATCACAAGTAAAATTAGCTTTTCGTCATTTAAATAATCTATATTTACCTACCTATTTTGATTGAAATCTCAAGCTGAATAATATGAATTGTATATTTGACGATTAAAGGAGAGCCGCTCAAACCAGCTCTCCATTTTTTATGTATTCTTCGATTTTTTCGAATTTGTATTTGACATAAAGTGTGCATAAAGGAAAACACTAAGAAAATCTTAAGAATTGATGTCTGAGTTTGTTAAGATTTAATTAGTATTATATCCTTATACGAATCCTATAGGGGTGATTGACATGAACCTAAAGCGGTGGAGGAGTGAATGTAGTTGAACATTTTGATTTGTGATGATGATAAAGAAATTGTTAGGGCGATTAGCATTTATTTAGAAAATGAGGGCTATCAAGTATTCAAAGCTTACAATGGGATAGAGGCAATCGATCTTATTCGAGATCACATTATTCATCTTATTATTATGGATATTATGATGCCCAAAATGGATGGGATTACGGCGACGATGAAGATTCGGCAAGATAATATGATTCCGTTAATTATGCTTTCTGCTAAATCAGAGGATTATGATAAAATACTGGGATTAAATATCGGAGCAGATGATTATATGGCCAAGCCGTTTAATCCATTAGAACTTGTGGCTAGAGTGAAATCGCAGCTCAGAAGGTATACGACCTTTGGAAGTCTTGAGAGGAGTAGTGCTGTATTTCAAACGGGTGGTCTTGTGATTGATGATGAACAGAAAATCATTACTGTTGATAAACAAGAGGTTCATTTGACACCAGTGCAATATAAAATCTTAAAGCTTCTCACAGCCAATGCTGGAAGAGTATTCACGATTGAAGAAATTTATGAAAAGGTATGGAATGTCAGGGCTATTAATCCTGAAAATACGGTTTCGGTTCATATTCGAAAGATTCGAGAAAAAATTGAAATTAATCCAAAAGAGCCGAAGTATTTAAAAGTTGTATGGGGAGTTGGGTATAAGGTTGAGAAAGTTGAGAAGTATTAGTCATGCACTTATTACGAAAGTAGTTGTGTTTCTAATTGCTGTCGCTTGTTTAACTGGTATAGCGAGAGTAATGATTAACATGGAATTTAATGAGATTCATCTTAGTAGTATAAATCAAGATAACTATTTTGAAAGTCGAGCATTCGCAGATGAAAGTTACAGCATTATTGCTCCTTTAGCGCAATTAATCGGAAAATACAAAAGTGAAGAATATATTTTAAGTGGGAAGACACTAACAGAAGAGGATAATAGAAGAATCGAAGAGGAATTATATTATGATTTTCGCAATTCTTACAGATATAATCCTAATTTGAGTGAAGAGGAAAATAAGCACATCTATCAGGAAAAATATGCAAAAGACATTGCTAGAACAAAAGAAGAAAGTATGACAGAACAGGTAAGAAATTTTTATCAATTACGCAGTTCGCTCGAAGCCTATGAAGGAATTGTGTTTTATGCGAGTGACGGTGAACATAAGTTCTCCAATAGTGATCTCACAAAGAAAGAGCAATTTGAATCCTTTGATGCCTATATGTTATTTGAAGATTATCAACAAAAACTTTACCCAAATGAAGTGAAAGAAAGTCAATACTTGGATTACTTTACACACGAAGTTAACATGTTGAACCCACAAACAGATGTTATTTATGTGGGGTTTAAAAATTCTTACCTCCAGCAAAAAATATCGGAATGGGAAAAAGATAAAGCGGCTGCCCAAGGTTTTCTGAATGAATGGATAGTATTTCTAGCAGGGTTTATTTTATGTTTTGTGTATTTAATCATAGTTATTGGAAGAACGCCATTTGATGAAGAAGAAATTCATTTCCATGTCATAGATAAACTTTATAATGATCTTAATATTGTGCTTATCGGTTGCTTAACAGCGATGTGGATCGCCATGATTGTTGAAGTCTTCCGTGATATGTACATGTTCTTCACCGTGCCTATTTTTATCATTGGCTTACTATTGATTTTATCACTCGTAAAGCATATTAAAAATAGAACGTTATTTCAGCATACACTCCTCTATCAACTTTTCAAAAAGCTATTTATTTTGCTAAAACATGTTTTTGACAGTGGCAGTACAGGCGTCAAAATTGTGCTGCTAAT
Organism: Lysinibacillus sp. UBA5994; assembly: GCF_002429725.1. Lineage (NCBI taxonomy): Bacteria > Bacillati > Bacillota > Bacilli > Caryophanales > Bacillaceae > Lysinibacillus > Lysinibacillus sp. UBA5994. The sequence goes on from NZ_DJAU01000028.1 coordinate 65,376, forward strand.
TATTGGCTATCCATTAGTAGTAGCGGCTACGTTTTTCATGTTTCCTATTACGATGGGGATTGCTGCCTGGTTGGCAATGAGAAAGGTGAAGTCGTTTAACCGCATTAAAGAGGGCGTAGAGCAAATTAAAAATGGAGATCTTCATCATCGAATTGAAGTTGACGGAAAAGGGGAGTTTAATCAACTTGCAGAAAATATTAACCGTATTACAGATGGGTTAAAAAAGGCAGTGGATAGTGAAATCAAGAGTGAGCGTTTAAAAACAGAACTTATTACGAATGTTTCGCATGATATTAGAACGCCTTTAACGTCAATTATTACGTATGTTGATTTATTGAAATTAGAAAACGATCCTAAAATGATTGAAGAATATGTAGATGTGTTAGATCAAAAATCGAAAAGACTCAAGCTTTTAACGGATGATTTATTTGAAGCGGCTAAAGCATCAAGTGGTAGTATACCTGTTCAGTTAGAACGGATTGATATCGTCTCATTACTAACGCAAGGAATTGGAGAGATGGATGAAAAAATTGAAGCCTCGTCATTAGATTTTAAGTTAGCCCATCCAACAGAAAAAGTGTATGTGAAGGCTGATGGTAAACTCCTATGGCGTTCCATCGAAAACTTATTCTCGAATATTTTTAAATACGCACTGCCTACATCAAGGGTATATATTGGTGTTGAAGACGTAGGGAATGAAATACTTGTGACATTTAAAAATATTTCAGCATATGAATTAAATATTTCAGTTGATGAGTTAATGGAACGCTTTAAACGAGGTGACGAATCAAGATCAAGTCAAGGTAGCGGATTAGGGTTGTCGATTGCTGAAAGCCTTATTCACATCCAGAATGGCAAATTCTTAGTTCAAGTAGATGGTGATTTATTTAAGGTCATGATTTATCTACCGAAATTTCCAAATGAATAATGTAATAAAGGAATAGGATACATGCGAGTCCTATTCCTTTTGTGTACGTAAAGAAGATAAAAAAAGAGAGCGGCATAAGCCAACTCTCCCTTAACTTAGTTAAAATTCTTTTGTAAAAATGCCTTTGTACGGTCGTTTTGAGGGTTTGTAAAGAAGTTGTCTGGATGATCAGATTCGATAATTTGACCACCATCCATAAAGACGACCTTATTTGCTACCTCTCGTGCAAAGCCCATTTCGTGTGTTACCACAATCATCGTCATCTGATCCTCTGCTAGGCTTTTCATAACCTTTAATACTTCGCCTGTCAGCTCAGGATCTAAGGCAGAGGTAGGCTCATCAAATAATAAAATTTGAGGATTCATCATAAGGGCACGTGCAATTGCTACCCGCTGTTTTTGGCCGCCAGAAAGATTAGCTGGATAAGCCTTGGCCTTGTCGGCAAGACCAATTTTTTGTAGTAAATCTTGACAGCGTTTTGTAATGGCTTCTGTCGATTCTGTTTTAAATAAGCTCGGTGCCATTTCAAGGTTTTGCTGAACGGTTAAATGGGGGAACAGGTTAAAGTGTTGAAAGACCATCCCCATTTTAGCTGTGATTGCTTTGATGTCTTGTGGCTTTGTATATCGACCATCTTGCACTAAATAATCGCCATCTACTACAATACTGCCACCATCGATTTCTTCTAAATGTATTAAGCTTCGAAGCATTGTACTTTTCCCAGATCCAGAGGGACCGATAACTGCAATGACATCATTCTTCTCTACTGAAAATGTAATTTGTTTCAGAACCTCCACCTGATCGAAAGATTTCTTCAAATTTGTTACTTCCATTAATGCCATATGTGTCACCTCTATTCGAATTTAAAGCGTTTTTCTAGCCATTTAAAGAACACGGTCAATACAAGGGTCATGACTAAGTAAATTGCTCCAGCAATAAAGAACGGTGTAATTGTGAAGTCACGATTGACAGCTGTTTGCGCAAAATGTAGTAATTCTGGAACAGCAACTGCATAAAGTAGGGCTGTATCCTTAATTAGTGTAACGGATTCATTTGATAATGCGGGTAAGGCGACACGAAACATTTGTGGCAAAATAACACGTGTCGTCGTTTGCCATTTGGATAAACCGAGTACCTGGGCTGCCTCATATTGTCCTTTATCGATGGCAAGAAGACCACCACGGAATATTTCTGCAAAGTAGGCAGCATAATTTAAAATAAAGCCAAGACAAGCGGCCACAAAACGATCGAGTACTAAATATTCACCGATTACTGGCAGCATAGGTAAACCAAAGCAAATTAATAATAATTGTAGTAATAGTGGTGTACCACGCATGATATAAATATACGTATGTGCAAGCCAAGCAAGTGGTTTTATCCGACTTTTTACGGCGAGTGTTAGTAAAAAGCCAAATGGAATCGATACCAGAATGGCAATGAAGAACAGTAAAACTGTCATTTTTGCCCCTTCTAGCATCGGTAATATCATAGTTTGCCAGTAATCCGCCATAACGATGTCCCTCCAAAAAGAGTAAGAGTTCCGCTAAGGAAACTCTTACAGTTGATGTATCCTGTCATTATTTTAATACTTTATCTTCACCGAACCATTTTGTTGAAATGTCAGCCGCAGTACCGTCTTCATTCATTTTGTCTAACGCGGCTTGTAGTTTTTCTAATAAGGCTTCATTTCCTGGTTTCACACCAATACCGTATTGCTCAGGTGCGAGTGATTCCTCTAATAATTTGAATGTGTCAGGCTCTTGTGTCATGTAATATTCTGCAACTACAGCATCAATTACCACAGCATCAACACGGCCTGTTTTTAAGTCTGATAATGCTAAAACATTATCCGCAAATTCTGTAATTTTTTTCACTTCTTTGTGAATTGGATTACCGTTTAATGCATCGGCTGCAGAAGAAAGGGATTGAATACCTACTTCTTGTCCAGCTAAATCACTTAGCTTCGTAATCTTTGAATCTGCCTTTGTTATCACAACTTGAGAGTTTTCAAGATAAGGCTTTGTAAATAAAACCTTTTCCTTACGTTCATCTGTAATGGTATAACCGTTCCAAATTAAATCAATACGTCCACTTAATAATTCAGCCTCTTTTGTTTTCCAATCGATTGGTTGGAATTCTGCTTCAACGCCCATATGCTCTGCTGCAGCGCGAGCTAAATCAATATCGAATCCAACGATGTCGTTTTTATCATCGCGGAAGCCCATTGGTGCAAATTTATCGTCAATTCCGATAATAATTTTTTCTTGATCTGCTGCTGTTTCGTCTTTTTCTGCTGTCTTTTCTTTTGAAGTACCGCATGCTGCTAAAACGATGACAGCTGTCAGCATCATAAATAAAGTCAATACACGTTTCATTTTAGTTTCCCCCTATAATCTAACGCTTTCGTTTGCTAAACTACTAATGTGTTAAAGGATAACATCGTACTCTAACAATGTCAATATCGTTTTGGATTAATCAGAAAATGAGTGGCGTTTTCTAGCATTTTTTTGAATATCATAAAATTATGAAATTGGGGGATAGTAAGTAACTGAAGAATAGGGAAAAGAAAAAGGGACTGCTCCAATAGAACAGTCCTGTGAAATGAGGCTAGCCATTTTTGCTTTGGATTGCTTTTCGTGCCAAGGCATCGGCCGCTTTGTTTTGTGAGTCGGGCACCCATTTGATAAAGAATAAATCAAAGCTAGTGGCAAGCGCTAAAGCTTTTTCTAAATAAGGTTTAAATTCCTCATTTTTCACATATTCTTTTTCCATAGAAGCAACAACGATTTTGGAATCTGAACGCACCGAGACAAGAGGGGAGCCTAGCTTTTGTGCTTCTTCAAGACCACGAACCAATGCCGAAAATTCAGCAATATGGTTGTTTGTTTCCCCAATATACTCGCTGATTTGGATATGGTGACCTTCACCTTTAATAAATACTCCTATCCCACTTGGCCCGGGATTTCCTGCACTGGCAGCATCTATATAAACCTCTAACATATCATCCCTACTTTGCGTTTTGACTTCTCTATAATTGTACAACAAGGCTATGGGCAAAGCATCCTTGTGGGGCAATTCGTGTTTGAAAAAAATACGTAGGAAGTAAACAAAATAGTTGCTTGTTGAAATTGAACGCTTCATAATAGTAGGAAGTGAATTTTGGACGTGAAAGGAGCGAGAGTTCACATGGATAAAGTGACGGTTATGAAGGATATTGATGAACTGCATGATACGTTTTGTTCGGATTGCTTAGTGATTAAGCAATTACGTAAAGAACGTGGTAAACCAGGGGCTCATCGTTTCTGCATTGAAGCCTGTTCAGTTGGAGAAAAGCTACAGTTCCTAGGGGAAGAACTTTTAAAAGTTTATAGCAAATAAACACATGAGAAAAGCTACATGTATTAGCAAAACGCTAGTACATGTAGCTTCTTTAATTGTCAAGATTATTTCGTTTCAGCATAGCTGCTTAGATCTTGGTAATACTTTGTAAGAGAGGAAGCCGAAATATCGAATGTCGCAGCGATTTCTTTTACCGTCATAGAAAGGGACTCAAACAGCTCCTTTTCCTGACCATAACGAATCGCACCAGCTGCAATGGCCGCTTCTTTACGCGCAGTCGGTTGACCTTCAATTAAATAGTCTTCTAAAAGCTCAAGCATCGGTGCTGTTTCACGCTCATTTTGCTCTAGGAAGTCTTTTACTTGTGTCAGGACATTGCTCTCAAAGTTTGAGAATTCCTCACCCTTATAGCCATTTGATACTAATAACTCCCAAAATGCTAGGTGCTCTTCTTTTAAGAAGGAGCCAACCTTCTTCTCTGAAGCCTCAAAGCGCTTCTTGAATTCTTCAAAGACCTTCGCATGATCCTCTGGGAAGAAAATCAGTGTAGACACAGCTAAATAATGAGCCGATTTCTTCGTGCCATCTGGTAAAATGAAGGCAAATACATGCATACCTTCAGGAATCGGTTTGTTATTTTCACGTCGAATATAAAGCTCATCATTTGTAAGTATATGATTAGCCTTGAAATATTTTTCCTCAACAACAGACACCGTACCAATAAATAAAGTAGGCTGAGACCAATCTTCAAGTACTTTGACTGTAGAAGGTCTTACCGCTTTTTTCTTCGTTTTCTTCAAATAATTTTTCCAAATAGATGGCTCTTGATGGAAGAAAAAGTCGTCTAAAGCGATGGCTTCAATAAGCTCTCGCTGTAAAACGCTCTCTAATTTAGGCTGCCATGTGCCCACATGCTCAATATAGGCACGAACATCTTTACGTTCTGGATATTCTAAGTAAAATGTTTGTAGCACACGCTCTAATTCTTCGATTTGTACTACTTCCACTGTTACTTGTTGTTTGCCTTCACAACATTTTTTATATTTTTTGCCGCTACCGCATGGGCATGGATCATTACGTTTTACCATAATTAGAACACTTCCTTTAATCATTGTTAATCGTATATTGCTAAATAATTTGCGTACTCTTAATAATAACGGTACTTTTGTATGAAGAAAAATGATTGTCTATTTTGAAATATCTAAAAAATATAGAGGGACGCCCTGATTCTAGTATATGTACGTGTTTTTATACTTAGAACTAAAAAAAGAAAACGATCTATACCTTGAATAGGCAGGACCGTTTTCTAGTTAAATTATTGCTGAACCGCTTCGATTTCCACTGTTAGACGTTCAAGCTCATCAATTAAATGGCCAATGTAGGCAATTGTATCACGAAGTGGTTGGTCAGTCGTAATATCAACACCAGCCATTTGCGCTAACTCCACTGGTGATTTTGTACCGCCAGCCCGAAGAACTGCTAGCCAATCTTCAACAGCTGGAGCGCCCTCTTTTAAAATACGTTGAGACACTTGTGTGGAGATGGTTAACCCTGCACTATATGTGTATGGATAAAGGCCCATATAATAGTGCGGCTGACGCATCCATGTGAGTTCAGCACCTTCAGAAATAGCGACTGTATCGCCCCAGAAATCTTCCAACACGGAACGTTTTAATTGATTGAGGATGGTTGCATTAACTGCTTCTCCAGCATCAATTAATTCATATACTTTGCGTTGATAGGAAGCTTCTAGTAAATGTGTAACAAAGTTATGATAATATGTTTTCGCTACAATATTGGAAATTACCCAACGTTTAAAGCGTAGATCTTCATTATGTGTTAGTAAATAATTTGCTAACAGCATTTCATTCATTGTCGATGGCGCTTCAATAAAGTATAGAGATGGACGACTATTAAGATAAGATTGATGTTCATACGTATTTGCAAAATGCCCAGCATGACCAAGCTCATGAATAAGTGTAAAGACTTCATTCATTTGTTCATTCCATGACATTAAAATATAAGGATGGCTACCATACGGACTTGAACAAAATGCCCCTGTAGATTTTCCTTTGTTTGGCGCATAGTCAATCCAGCGTTCATTAAAAGCTCTCTCCATTAATTGATTATAGTCTTCACCCATAACGGCTAATGCCTTTTCAACATATTCTTTTGCCTCAGCCATTGATAATCTTGGATCATACTCAGGATCCAGCGCAATTTTTAAATCTGCAAATGTCATTTGGTCGATTCCGTTGGCTTTTTGAATTAACGTTGCATAGCGACGCATATGCGGGGCAAGCTCTTTTGTAATTAAATCAATTTGACGATTATAGAGCGAACGATCGACATCTTGATCAAATAATAAATAATCAATGACAGAATTAAAGCCTCTTAGGTCAGCCATTGTTTTTTCTTGTTGAATATGTGTGTTATATACTTGTGCCGTTGTATGCTGGTAATCGCGTAGCTTGCTTGAAAAGGCTTGAAAGGCAGCACGGCGTACATCTGTATTTGCTTCAAACTCCCAGTCATTTTCGTACAGCACAAAGCTAAGAGGATGCTTTTCGCCATTGGCTTCAAATTCGCCAAAATCCATGTCCACTAATTTTGTCGTATTGTACGTTTTATATGGCGCGTCAAATGTGGCACTGAAGGCTGCCAGCGCTTTTTCCACTTCAGGATGGAGCTGGTGTGGTTTTTGTTTTAATAATTCCTCTAGATATCGTTTGTAAAGAGGGCTTAATGTCGCTGCTTCTTGTAAAACAGCTTCATCCAATGCCAGTAACTCGCTGCGCACGAAGGATAGTGCACTGCTGACTTTTCCGATAGCTGTACCAAACTTTGCTGCACGCATTTGTGCTACATCATTTGTGCGATCTGTCTCAAGATTTAAGCTTGCATATGTGCCAATTGGAACAAACTTTTTTTGTAGCTCTTCAAAGGCTGTTAACACGTCGATTACTTTTTGTGCATTTGTAATCGTACCTTTGTATTGTTGCTCGAAGCTAAGTGCATCTTCCACTAATTGTGCTAAGGTAGGTTCAAAATCAGCCTCATTGCTCAATAAATCTGTTAAATCCCAAGTTTCCTCTACTGCAACATCTTTTCGTAATGGTAAAACTTTCATTTATGGACACCCCTTTACATATAAGTGATTTCATTATAACGAAACTATTTCGGAAAGTGAAATAATTTCGTAGAATAGTTGAAATATTCTTACTCTAAATCGTTTCTCATGAAGGATGTTTGAAATATTGTCGGTCGGGAACAATGAGTGTATAGCCAACATCTTTTATTACTCATACTAATGGCTAGAACAAGACATATTGGAGGAGAAATTAATTATGACACAAAACTTAAACAAACAATTAAATAAGCTAGTGGCGACATGGTCTGTGCTTTATACAAAGCTACACAATTATCATTGGTATGTCACAGGTCCAGCCTTCTTTACACTGCATGCAAAATTTGAAGAGCTATATAATGAAACAACATTGAATTTAGATGAAATAGCAGAGCGTATTTTATCAAAGGATGGCAAGCCAGTGGCAACATTAAAAGAGCATCTAGAGCTATCCTATGTAGATGAAGCAACAGGTGAAGAAACGACAGAGGACATGGTTGCAACGACAATCTCAGATTTCCAAAAGCTGATGAAAGCTTTAAATTCTACAATGGAGCTAGCCGCAGAAGAAGGAGACGACCGTACAGAGGATCTACTCAATGCCATGTATCAGTCTCTTGAAAAGCATACATGGATGTTAAAGGCCTTTCTTGACAAGTAAAAATTGACAATTTGCATGCTGAAGAAGAAATTCTCTCCAGCATGCTTTTTTTCTGCCCTGAACTTATTATGTCAAATCAGCAACGTAGTTTAAGGCAATTTAACAATTATTACAGTTTAGTAAAATGGGTTTGTTTGTGTGTAGTGCGGGTAATTACCTAGTAAGCCATACAACATAGGAGGAATTGAACATGATGAATGAACAAAATCCAAAAATTGAGGTGGCCCATACAAGGGATGAAATGCTTCACATTTTAGAGAATATGCGAATGGAAGGTTATCACCAAGACGATATTCATATTATTGCGAGAGATCCCCAACAGTTTGAGGATGTAAAATGGGATGCCGATGTGCAAACGCATGAGGCTGGAAATTGGGTAGATCAATTTAAATCTTGGTTTACAGGCGAGTCAGCCGTTACAGAGGGTTTAAAACGATTTAATCTGTCAGAGGGACAAATCGCTTACTATGCGCATCTTGTAGAACAGGGAAGTATTGTCTTATATGCAGAACATGAGGATGATGTCGATACACTCCAAACATATCCAGAGACTGCTGAAGAGCAAGAGGAGCGTTTAAGAAATCAACAGCGTATGGCAGAAGCAGAGCAATATAGAAGATTTTTATAATGAATCAAACTAACGAGATATGACTATTCCTCGCTAGTTTGAATATAGACAAAGTCGATTGTTTCGACTTTGTCTATTATTTTATCTAGCATTTCTTGAAAAGAAGGGCTATTTTTTAAATGCCATCTTTATATTTAGAAATGTTATTTTTCGCATTTAGTATAGAGAGAATAGGATCACTTGTTTTCTTTTTAAAAGGTTGCGAAAGCAGGTCTTGTAAATTAGTAGATTCTCTCATATCAAGGCTTTGTTTGGTTTCCATGAGGAGAACCCTTTGTCCTGTTGGTTTGACAAGGTATTGACGTACATAGCCATTTTCGTATCTGACCTCAATTTTCGATTTGTTCTTTTTTTCGTCTTCCTCTTCACGGCCACCGACATGTCTCATTAAATCCAGTAGGTTTTGTGTTTGAATTGGTTGATTATCCTTGGTTGGTGAATAATATGACGTATGTAAGGTTTGAATTTGCATGTATGAATCTCCTTTATTTTCGTACCTGTAAAAATTATACTATTTTACATGTAATCGTGCTATAAATTCAATACATAGTAAAAGGAAGCTTGAGAAATAACTCTCAGCTTCCTCTTTTATTCATATGCACTATATTATTGTATGACTTTTTCCTGTGCATCCTTTTTCATAAAACGTAATACATGGAAATGCTCTAATTGTGCTACTAAATTCCCTATAAGAATGAAGCTGCCACCAATCATTAATTTCATTGTTATGCCTTCTCCGATAAACATCATGGCAAACATAGCGGCAAAAATTGGTTCTAAGGAGAATATAAGACCTGTATGTGTAGCAGAAGTATACTGTTGTGCAACAGTTTGACCAACAAAGCAAAACGCACTACAGATGATGCCAAGCCCTAAAATAGCAATCCAGGATATTGCTGAATTTGGCATTGTTGGTGTTTCGAATAGAAAGGTTAACACAAGTGCATAAATTCCAGCAAAGCCAAGCTGATAAATTCCGTATGAAATGGACTCTACATTTCGTGTGAATGAGCTATTTAAAAGTAAATAAATTGAATAACATAACGCAGCAATTGCTACTAATAAATCACCTTTATGGAATGTGAATGAGCCGTGTGCTGTTAAGACGGTAATACCAATCATGGTACAAATGATCGCAAAGCTAACTGCTCGAGAAGGTAATTTTTTTTCAATAAAGCTGCTGAAAATCGGCACTAACACGACCGTTAGGCTCAAGATGAAGCCAGCATTTGAAACAGAAGTAGATTGTAAACCAAATAAACTTAACGCGAACACAATGAATAATAAAAATCCTTGAATAGCCGCATATTTTAATGTTTTACCATTTACTTTGATCATCCGTTTGTAAAAAATAAGTCCTGCTACAAAAAATGCGATGATACAACGTAATGCCACCACATTATAAACTGCCAACGTTTCTAGCCCCATGACCATAAAGGTATAAGAGAGCCCCCAAAACATTGTGACAATAACCATCAATACATTTGCTTTTCCTTGGATACTCATTATGTTCACCTACCATCTGTGTACTAAAACAGTTTTATACTAAAAATTACTATATATCTTGTGTTGTGATTAGTAAAACGAATGTTTATAATGAATAGGATTAAAAAAATTCATGTATATAGAGGGATTGCGGATGAGCTTAGTGAAATATGAGATTTTAACAAAGGTGGCAGAGGTGGCAAGCTTTACAAAAGCAGCTGATGCGCTAGGGTTAACACAATCTGCTGTGAGTCATGCCGTGTCGAGTTTAGAAAAAGAGTTTGGCTTTGCGCTCATTCATCGAAGTCGTGTGGGTGTGACATTAACGAGTGAGGGACAAACAATGCTAAGGGCAATGCGTCAGGTTTTGGATGCTCAGGAATTATTGCAACAGGAAGCAGCTCACATTCATGGCGTGACACGAGGTAAGGTTCGAATTGGTGTGATATCGAGTATTTCTTCAAATTGGATGCCAGAGATTGTTCGAATTATGGATAATCAATTTCCAGGGATACAGGTGGAATTACGAGAGGGAGATTACTATGAAATTGAACAATGGCTTTTAAGTGGTGAAGTAGAAGCAGGATTTTTGAATGGTCAAAAGTCAGAGCAATATCAGTTCACTGAGCTCCAACAAGACCCATTATTATGTATTGTTTCGGATAAAAGTCCATTGTTTGATAAGACAGAAATTGATATCGTAGATTTAGAGGATATGCCATTTATTATGACTTCCTATAAAGGGACAAATGATGTCAAGGTGCTATTAGAGCAATATCATGTTAAGCCGAATATCCGCTTTGAGCTTTCCGAGGAAGTGGGAATTCTTTCCATGATTTCTCATCATTTAGGGATCAGTATTTTACCTCAGTTGGTTATTCAAAATTTACCGCCAACATTGAGAGCGATTCCGTTAAAGCAAGGTGGCTACCGAACGATTGGTATTGCCATGAAACACCATGCTTCGCCCGTCACAAAGAAATTTGCAGAGATATTAAGTGCTTGGCTAAAAGAACAAAACAGCTCCCTAAAATAGTGGCTATTGAAGCCTATCCTTACATTACGTTAAAATAGTATTTGTATATATTTCAGAAAATAGGTGAGTGTATGGGGACATTACAGGGCAAAACCGTACTCATTACAAGTGGGGGAACACTTGAAAAATGGGATCGTGTACGAGGTCATACGAATTTATCAAAAGGCACAATGGGGTGTTATTTAGCAGAGGCGGCGCGGGCTGCTGGCGCTAACGTAGTATACATGCATGGTTACTTTGCACAGCTCCCAGAAAACCAAAATGATATGACATTGATACAATTTGAAGGCATAGAGGATTTAGGACAAAAGGTGCGTCATGCAGTTCAACAACAACATGTCGATATCGTTATTATGGCGGCTGCGGGCTCTGATTGGGTCATTGACAAAGTATATGATCAATCAGGTAATTTAATGGAGGAAACGGGGAAAATGCCTTCTGACGAACCACCTATTATTCATTTTAAAAAAGCACCAAAAGTATTAGGTCAAATTAAGGGATGGCAACCGAATGTAACGTTAGTAGGCTTTAAGCTCGAAGCAACGAATGATGAGGAATTCTTGTTAGCTCGTGCCAGACTGCGTATGGAAACAGCCAATGCACAATTTATGGTAGCAAATAGCTCTCAGTCTTTATATGGGGGGGATGAACCTCATTGGATTGTACCTGCTGATGGACAGCCTCTTAAAGTAATGGGCAAGCAAAAAACAGCAGAAGCTTTAATGATGTATTTACAAAATCAATAAATGTGAACTGTGTAGAGAAATATTTCTACACAGTTTTTTCTTGTCTAAAAGGTTAGCATCCTATAATATTTACTTAACGGTCGGTAAAAAAGGAGGGTAATAATGGGAAATAAAGAACAAACTTTTCACAAAATTATAGAAATTGCTTATGGGATGTTTGCGGAAAATGGATTTGAAAAAACAAGCTTAGCAATGATTGCTACAGAGGTCGGTATTTCAAAACCAGCCATTTACTATTATTTTCAATCAAAGGATCAATTAATCGCTTTCATATTTGATGAATTGTATAAAGAAATTCAACATGATGTTGCTGTGGATTATAAAGAGCTTTCTTCTGCTAATTTTAAGGAGGAATTACTTAAGCTAGGCTATAAATCTATTGAGGCACAGGACAAGGACCCTTATTTTAATAAAATATTTAATCAATATGTACTATTAGCGGCCCGCGATGAAAACTATAAAAGACAATTAGTAGAGCTAGAAACCAGCTTTTTAACGAGCTTTGTTGCTATCCTACGATATGGCGTACAGCTAGGCGTGCTAGAGGATACTCCACATATAGAAGCGAAGGCACAGATGCTAGCCCTCGTCTATGATAATATCGGTAATTTCATGTTAACAGGCAACCAATTGAACTATAGGGCTATTTGGAAGGAGGCTGTACATAGCGTTATCCAAGGGGGCAAAGATGACAAAAAGAAATGATGATCGGCGCATTGAAGGTCTTGATTTTGCAAGAGCTCTCGCCATGCTTGGCATGTTCATTGTCAATTTTGGCGTCATAACAGGTTCTACAACGAATGGTTCAACATGGTTAATTGCCTTCCAACATCTTTTCGAGGGACGTGCTTCGGCCGTATTTGTCATGCTAGCAGGAATAGGGACAGCCTTAATGACTCGTCAGGCTAGAGAGAGTAAGGACCCAATCCTTCTTCGTCAAAATCGACTTACTTTGTGGAAGAGGGCGCTTTTGTTATTTACGATAGGGTTAATATTATATGCAATCGGCTGGACAGGAGATATCTTACATTATTATGGCGTGTATATGTTTGTTGCTGCTTGGTTGATTGCCCAATCCAAGAAAATGATGATCTTCATAATCGGTGCCATCCTTATCCTTTCACAATGGCTTCAAATTCAATTTAGTTACCTTGCTGGTTGGCATCCAACATATGTGCTACTAGAGTATCTTGATTTTTGGACACCAGCAGGATTTATAAGAAATTTGATGTTTAATGGCTATCATCCACTATTCCCCTGGATTTGCTTCTTTCTGATAGGTATGGTAATGGGCACATTAGATTTAACAAATCATACATTAAGAAAAAACTTACTGGTGATAGGTTTATTGTTAGTCATCATGACTGAGACTTGTTCAACGTTATTCATTAAGATGACAACCATTCATTTATTAGATGTAGAGAGTGCATTGTATTTATTTGATACAGGACCGATTCCACCGAATATGATGTATGTCCTATCTAATTCGGCTTCGGCTATTGTCATCATTGTTGGCTCCATCTATCTTGTAGAGACATGTAAAAATAAAGTTATTCAATCTTTCATATTAACAGGACAAATGTCTTTAACGCATTATGTTGGCCATGTTGTTATAGGCATTGGAATACTAATTATTTGCCAAAAGCTGGAGAACCAAACACTTGCTTTTTCCATGCTGTATGCCTGCTGTTATTTTTTAGGATGTGTCGTTGTTTCTGTATGGTGGAGGACTAAACATCATCGAGGCCCACTTGAATTTATGATGAGGAAATGGAGCTTGTAATAAATTAATGGATTGCCATCTATTTCTCACTGACTAGGCATAAAATACTTTAGGTATAGGGAGTCTTTTAATCTAAACGACATATTGCATAGTATTCAACTAGGTTTTCTAATATTTTGTATTGACATTCCTATAGCAGAATTATAGAATTATTTTCAAGAAACGCAGTACTCTTATCAAGAGAGGTGGAGGGACTTGGCCCAATGAAGCCTCGGCAACCGAACAACAGGTGCCAAATCCAACAGATGGTGTCTGAGAGATAGGAGGGGCTATCAATCAGTTTGATGCGTTGGCCTCTTTATGAACAATAAGGATAAAAAAGAAGGGGTGTATCGTATGGCTCAGTCAGTAAAAGTAGATGATAAGAAACTAGAGGCAATTGCGAAGGCGATTCAAAATCTTGAATTTGGTGAAGTGCATATTACGATTCAAGATGGTGTGATTGTGCAAATTAATAGGCTTGAAAAGCAGAGATTTCCGCAGAAAAAATAACAATGATTTCAGTAGAACTTATGTCAAACGGCCACCTATAAGCATGAAGGATTTCCTGTGCTTACAAGTGGCCCTTTTTTTGTGTAAAGGCTAGCTATAAAAGCTTTTTGGTATGGGACCGATATGACGGCGATGATAAAGCAAAGGCTCTTTTTGAGCATTTGTAATGTCTACGACCTGCCCAATAAAAATGGTATGGTCGCCAGCATCGATTTGCTGAAATGTTTTACATTGTAAATTAGCTGCTGTATCATGTAAAATCGGTAGTCCTAAAGAGGAAGTTGACCATTTTGCTTGTGCAAAGCGATCAGGGATTTTACTGGCAAATAGTGTACATAAATGCTCTTGATCACTCGCTAAAATATTGACCGCAAAATTTGGCGCAGTCGTGAAATAAGGATGGAGCTGAGATTTTTTATCGAGTGACCACAAAATAAGGAGCGGGTCGATTGAAACAGATGCAAAGGAATTGACGGTTAAGCCAATCGGTTTTGTGTCATGACATGTCGTGACAACTGTTACGCCTGTAGGATAATTACCTAATGCCAATTTAAAAGCAGCTACTAAATCTGTCATTCAAATCACCTCTTTATGAAATTAGTGAACGGAGTTTGTAGGTAAACGAAACTTTTTTTCATATCCTACTAGTAACTCCTTTTCTTGAGTAAATTTTAAACTAATCAAACATACAGGTAAAGGTAATGGGGAAAGAAAGGGGAATGGCCATGACTTTATATTTTGATCATTTGGTTCATCAAGTGGAATCACCAGAAAATATAAAGGTTTTCTTCAATAAACGAAATGTCCATACAGTGAATGGTGGGCAGCACACGATGTGGGGGACTTATAATACGTTAAGCTACTTTGGCTTAAGCTATATTGAACAAATTGCTATCTATGATCGTGATTTATTTGAGCAAGCGGCACAATACCCATATTCCCTACATTATACGTTTAAACGTGATCAAGAGCGCCAGGGATTTTCTCGAATTGCTCTGCGCACAAAAAATATTGAGGAAGAGGGTCGACGCTTGCGAGCATTGGGCTATGAAGTATATGGACCAGATGCATGTAGCAGAACAAGACCAGATGGCACTGTGGTAGAATGGAAGCTACTGCATTTTGGTAAGCCAGATCTGCCAATTGATTTTCCATTTTTGATTGAATGGGCGGAGGAAGATGAAGAACGTTTGGTTCAATTAAAGGCAAGTGGTGCCATTGATGTCAAACAGGCTATAACGATGGAATCCGTCCAATTCTACGTCAAGGACATGCAGGCAACAGTTAAGCTGTGGCAAGAGGTGTTACAGCTACCAGTGCCTACGCAATATGAGCAGTATTTGTCACTACAGCTACCGAATATGCGCTTAGATTTCTATGAGGAAGAGAGCGCGATGACAATGACACTTGGTCATGTCAAAGAGGGACCATTTGGTGTGACATTAAAGGATCCTAAACGAACAAAGGAAACTTTAGTTTGCCCTGGTGCTTTTTATTGGATAAATCGATAAGGAGAAAAGGCTGGGCCATAACTAACTGGGACCTTCATTAAGCCGAATAATCTTTAAATTAACAAACATGATAACTAGAAAAACCGAACTATTCCGAAACACTTCGTAAGCGTTTTAGTGGATAGCTCGGTATTTTTATGGGCTGAAACACTTTTGCTTCCGCCTTTTTACATAAGTATTGAAAAACAAAACCATCAATAGAATTTATGATGCTGGCTACTTGCTTTCCTGTGGATTTAGCGTTATAGAGGAGACACTGGAGCGAAATCACCCCCTCACCTTGCTAAAAAGTTTTAGCAGTGACATGATCTTTAATTCAACAATATGGAAAAATCCACTTCATCAGAGAAGTGGATTTTCGTTGCCAATTATTATTCAATTGTCATTTTTTTCGGTGTTTCTGTACCTGTATACCAATCAAATTCAATTTCAAATGAATGCTTGTCGCCCTTTTTTGTATAGGAGTATTCGATTTTGAGCTGTTCACTTGGGCTGACAACTGTTGGCTCTGTGTCTTGAACAAAAGTGAATTCACCATTTTCTTTAAGCTTTTTTGCAATCGTTTCCAGTGTTGCTGCAAATTCTGCTACACTTTGTCGTTCTTTATGCTTCAAAATAACTTCATTCATGGGTTTATTTTGTTTTTGCATCGAAATCCCTCCTTACGTCTTGTTACTTCTATTATAACATGGAGGGGGCATTCAGCTTATAAAACAATACAAAAAGCGGATGAAGGAAACGATGCATTTCCTAATCCGCTGCTAATCTGGAACTACACGGATAGTCCCATTACGCTTATAGTTTTACAACATTTGATGCTTGGGGTCCACGATTGCCTTCCACAACATCAAATGAAACCTTTTGACCTTCTTCAAGTGTACGGAAGCCTTCCTCCTGGATGCCCGTAAAATGAACAAATACATCTTCGCCATCATCACATTCAATAAAGCCATAACCTTTTTCATTATTGAACCACTTTACGATCCCCTGTTGCATAAGCATTCGCCTCCAATGCGCTTGAATGTAAAATAAAGTTAAATAAATGGTGCACTCATTGAGAAAATGTGAAAAAATTGCATTTTCTCTTAGAACATACAGGAATTGAACAAATAAGTCAATTGATTGACGAAATGCTTGCATATCTGGCTTTCTTTTTTTTCACAATTAAGACTATAATGGAAATGAACAACATAGAAAGTAGGATGCCAAATGACAACGAAAAATCAACCATTATCAGATTTAGAAATCGCTAGTCAAGCAGTGATCAAACCTATTACGGAAATTGCCAATGCTGCGGGTATTCCAGAGGATGCTCTTGAGCAGTATGGACGCTACAAAGCAAAGATCGACCCATTAAAAATTACTGCTCAGGGCGAGGATGCAAAGGTAGTATTAGTATCAGCTATAAGTCCAACCCCAGCTGGTGAAGGAAAGTCGACTGTGACTGTTGGACTAGCAGATGCCCTTCATCAATTAGATAAGAAGGTGATGGTCGCATTACGTGAACCATCATTAGGTCCAGTTATGGGCGTAAAAGGTGGCGCAACTGGCGGAGGTTACGCACAAGTTATACCAATGGAGGATATTAATTTACATTTTACTGGCGACCTTCATGCGATTACAACAGCTAACAATGCTTTATCCGCATTTATTGATAATCATATCCACCAAGGAAATACACTTAACATTGATCCACGACGCATTATTTGGAAGCGTGTCATGGACTTAAATGATCGTGCCCTTCGTAAGGTAGTGGTGGGATTAGGTGGTCCTGTTCAAGGCATGCCGCGTGAGGATGGCTTTGATATTACGGTTGCCTCTGAAATTATGGCGGTATTCTGTTTAGCAACAAGCATTGAGGATTTACGTGAGCGAATCGCTAGTATCGTGATTGGCTATACTTTCGAGCGTGAGCCTGTCTTTGTGCGTGATTTACAGGTAGAGGGTGCCTTAACACTATTATTAAAAGATGCCTTCAAGCCAAACCTAGTTCAAACATTAGAGGGAACACCTGCTATTATCCATGGTGGTCCATTTGCGAATATTGCCCACGGCTGTAATTCTATTATGGCGACACAAACCGCTCGTAAGCTAGCTGATATTGTGGTGACAGAAGCGGGCTTCGGCTCTGATTTAGGTGCTGAAAAATTCATGAACATTAAAGCTCGTAAGGGAGGCTTTAAACCAAGCGCAGTTGTCATTGTAGCGACAATTCGTGCCTTAAAAATGCATGGTGGTGTACCGAAAACAGCGCTTGTAGGTGAAAATGTGGAAGCACTCCTACAAGGAATTGAAAACTTAGCTAAACATGTAGATACAGTTCGTACATTTGGCGTTGAACCAATTATTGCCTTAAATCGTTTTATCACGGACACAGAGGCTGAACTAGAAGCCGTTCTGAACTGGTGTCAAGAAAATCATGTTCGCATTGCCCGTACGAATGTCTGGGAAGAGGGCGGTAAAGGTGGTCTAGCCTTAGCTGAGCAAGTACTAGCTGTGCTAGAGGAAGAAAACAACTTCTCTCCTTTATATGATGTAACAGAGTCAATTGAAGAAAAGGTACGTACGATTGTGCAAAAGGTATATGGCGGGAAAGATGTACAATTTACAGACCAAGCCAAAAAACAAATTGCCCAAATCGAAAAATTTGGTTGGGACTCCCTTCCAATTTGTATGGCGAAAACCCAGTATTCTTTATCAGACCAACCAAGTTTACTTGGTCGTCCAGAAGGCTTTACCATCACAATTCGCGAAGTTATTCCAAAGCTTGGTGCAGGCTTCTTAGTTTGTCTAACTGGCGATATTATGACAATGCCAGGACTTCCAAAAGCACCAGCTGCGCTACGCATGAATGTCGATAACGAAGGACATGCGGTAGGATTGTTTTAACAGAATATTAAAAGCTGCCTACTTAAATGGGCAGCTTTTTTATTGATAATGGGTAAACATGGTTTGTAGGAGGTGACCCAATTCATCGTCTATCTACAATGCAAATATGGTATAAAAGTAAAATTTCGGATGATTCCTTCATCCACCTCTTGAGTAAAAATTCATAAAAATTAATTTTTTTAAAACGATTTTAAGATTCTAGTGAAAACTAGGATCTTTTTTATGTTGCACAAAAATCACGAGAACCTTCCTTATATAAATGTGTTTGGTATTTTTTATCAATAGTTCTCTGATATTGGAAAGATAGAGCGGGTTTTTACAACGAAGGACAATTGTCAAATGAATTTTTATTTAAAAAATACATTGAATTTTCTTTTTCTTTTAAATATAATTTATTTAATTCTAATTCGGAACACTGTACCGATAATAGGAACACGGAGGGATGAAGTCTTGAAAATCGCAACAGATATTGGCGGTACTTTTACTGACCTAGTTTTCACAGATGAAAAAGGAAATCTTCATTTTGATAAGGGACATACGACACCTGGTCACTTTGAGGATGGCATATTAAATGTATTAGGACGACATGTAACGGAAGATTCTTTCATTGAATCATTTATTCATGGATCGACGGTTATCATCAATACATTAACGGAAAGAAAAGGGGGCGTAGTTGGGTTAATTACAACAAAGGGTTTCCGTGATGTTATAGAAATTGCTCGTGGAAATCGACCAGACTTATATAACTTTAAATATAAAAAGCCAGAACCATTTGTAGAGCGTTATTTACGTCAAGAAATTGATGAGCGAATTGATTTTAAAGGAAATATTATGAAAGCGCTTAATACCGAGGAAGTTGACGAGATCGTTTATAAATTTAAGGAATTAGGTGTTGAGGCGATTGCCATTTCCTTAATACACGGCTATAAAAATCCAATTCATGAACAACAGTTAAAAGAAGCCATTTTAAAAATTTGGCCTGAAGTATATATCACACTTTCAAGTGAAACGATTAAAGAATACCGTGAGTATGAAAGAACAAACACAACAGTCCTTAATTCTTATGTAAAGCCAATTGCACATGCCTACTTAAAAAGCCTAAAAGAGAAATTAAGCACAATTGGCATTACAGACCATTTAAAAATTATGCAATCGAATGGCGGAACTACAAGCTTTGATAAAGCAATGGAGCTACCAATCAACCTCGTTGAATCTGGACCTGTAGCAGGGATGTTTGGGGCAGCTAAATTAGGCCAACTTTTAAATGAATCGAATATCATAGCTTTTGATGTTGGTGGGACGACAGCAAAATGTTCGCTTATTACAGATGGCAAAGTCAATGTCACAACAGATTACTATATTGAAAGAAATGAAAAATTTGCGGGCTATCCAATTAAAACACCTGTAGTGGATATTGTGGAAATCGGAAATGGTGGTGGCTCTATCGCACGTGTAGATCAGTTTGGCTCATTAAAGGTTGGACCAGATTCTGCTGGGGCAAAGCCAGGGCCTGTAGCATATGGCTTAGGGAATACACAGCCAACAATTACAGATGCCAATGTTTATTTAGGAAGATTATCCTTAGCAAACTTTGATAACCCAGTATCCATTGACAAAGTGGAGGAGGCTCTTGTTGAAGCAATTGCGAAACCATTTAATGTGTCAGCAGAAGAAGCAGCACAGGGTATTTTAGATATTGCAAACTCCAATATGTTAAATGCACTGAAGCTGATCTCTATTCGTAAAGGCTATGATCCTGAAGACTTTACAATGGTGGCATTTGGTGGTGGTGGTCCACTACATGCGATTAATTTAGCAGAAGAGCTTGGTATGAAAAAAGTCATTATTCCTTATGGCTCATCCGTCTTCTCAGCATTAGGAATGATGATGACCGAATATCGACAAGATTACATTCAAACAAGTTTAATGAACTTTGACAAAGACCATCTTGCGGCTATTCAAGAAAATATTGATCAAGTCATTGCTAATGCCTATGCAGATGCACCATTATCAAAGGATCATTATTATTTTGAAATTAATTATGATTTACGCTACAAAGGTCAAGAGCATGCCGTTAAATTAAATGCATCAGCTATTACGCTTGATGAAGAGGGGCTACTTGCATTAGCAGAAGCCTTCCATATCAAACATAAACAAGAGTTTTCTTTTGATTTACCAGCTACACCAATTGAGTTAGTCAACTTACATCTTACAATCTACGGGAAAGATGAGGCGGTTCAATTTAAAGAGCTAGACTTCTCTCATATCGACAATTCTACATGTATCAAGGCACAACGCAATTTATATGTGAAGGGAACAGGTTGGGTAGAGGTCAATGTCTATGACCAACAAAAATTAGTACCTGGCTATGTCATTACAGGTCCTGCAATTGTGGAAAATCCAACATCTACGGTCGTAATCAATAATAATCAATCAATTGAAATTGATAAATACGGCAATTTGATAGTAGAGATGGAGGGGAAATAAAACATGAAAAAAGATGTTTTTGCAGTAGAAATTATTCAAGATTCATTGCTAGCTATAGGCGATGAGATGTTTATAGCTTTAGCACGCTCTTCTATGAGTCCAGTAATCTATGAAGTATTAGACTATGCTTGTGGTTTAACAGATGCCAAGGGTAATTTAATTAGTCAAGGAAACGGTGTAACGAGCTTTATTGGGATGTTAAGTCCAATGGTACAGCGTGTAATAGAGAAGTTTGATAATGGGAAAAAACTACATGAAGGTGATGTCATTATTATCAATGACCCTTATGTTGGAGGTGGCTCGCATTTATCGGATGTGGGCTTAGTTCTCCCAATTTTCTACAACGGTGAAATTATTGCGTACTCTGCCAATAAAGCACACTGGACAGAGGTAGGGGGCATGGACCCTGGTTCGTTTACAAGTAATTCTAATGAAATCTATCAGGAAGGTTTACAGCTACCAGGTGTCAAACTTTATCATCAAGGTGAGTTGAACGATGCAGTCTATGAAATCATTTCTACGAATGTTCGTTTACCAGAGCTTTCAATCGGCGATATGTTTGCACAAGTAGCCGCCTTAAAAACAGGTGAAAAACGAATCGCAGAGCTTTGTCAGAAGTTTGGTGCGGAATCGGTGAAATTGTCTATTCAAAAATTATTGGACAAGGGTGAGAAAATTGTAGAGTATGAGCTTCAACACCTACCTAAAGGTGAATTTTATGCGGAGGACTTTATTGAAGGGGACCCATTAAAGGGTGGACCTTATCCAATAAAAGTGAAAGTCACAATTAGTGATGAGGCGTTTATTTGTGACTTCAGAGGCTCACATCCTGCAGTCAATGTGCCAATGAACTGTTCTCAGTTTGGTTTAATGGCAAGTGTGCGCGTTATGTTCCTAGCATTACTTGGCGATATTGACGTAATTAACGAAGGTGTCTTTAAACGCTTAACGATTATCACAGATGACAATTCGATTGTTTCAGCTAAACGCCCACATCCTGTGTCTATGAATTTTGAGGCACGTATTGGGGCAGCTGATCTAATTTGGAAAGCTCTTGCGCCGCATTTACCAGAACGCTTATCGGCAGGGCATTTACAATCTGTTTGTACGTTTATTCTCACTGGGAAAAATCCTGAAAATGATGAGTCATTCCTAATTGTTGAGCCATCTGTTGGTGGCTGGGGAGCGGCGAATGATGAGGATGGGCAAAGCGGGCAATACTGTATGGGAGATGGTGAAACATATAATCTTCCAGTTGAAATTGCAGAAACAAAATACGGTATTCAAATTGATGAATATAGCTTAAATTGTGACGGTGCTGGTGCTGGTCAATTTAGAGGTGGCTTAGGTGTTCGTCGCGTTTATACAGTCAATCATGATGGTCAAAAGGTTTCTGTGAACTTAGGTAGACATCAATTCGCGCCATTCGGCTTAAATGGTGGTGGAGAAGGCTCTCACAACTATTTAATCATTCATAAAAAGGATGGAACGAAAATTGGACCAGTGGGCGTACTTGCCAATTATGAATTGCAAAAAGGCGACCGTATCGAGCTTGTGACTGCTACTGGCGGTGGTTATGGTCCTCCACACGAACGAAGCTCAGAGGCCATTGAACGTGATCTATTAAATGAATATATTTCTGTAGATGTAGCGAAAGAGCGATACGGTTATCAAAACGCTTAAAGGGAGAAATAGATGACTGTCAAGACATTAAAAAACTCATTGGATATACTAGAATGCTTTGCAACGACAGAAAATGCATTAGGTGTTCGTGAAATTTCACGCATGATGAAACTGCCGACAAGTGTCGTGCAAAGAACCATTAATACATTTACAGAAGCGGGTTATTTAATACAGGATGAACACACGAAAAAATATAAATTAGGTTATAAAATGTACCTTTTTTATGATGTGTTATCGAATTCAAAAGACCCTCACTCGACCATTTATGAATTGATGCAAAATCTTGCCAGTGAAATCAATGAATCAGTATTTCTTACTTATATGGACAATGAATACGGTGTCACAACGAAAATAGCCGAAAGCAATAAAAATGTAAAGTATGCGGTGTCTTTAGGAACAAAGACACCCCTTTACATCGGTGCTTCCTGTAAGGTCATGTTTGCTTATTTAGACGAGGACAGGCAACTGGAATTAATGGCCTTCTTTCATGAGGAACAATCGAAGGAAGAGCAGGTTTCTTTCCTAGCGTCATTAAAGGAAGAGCTGCAACAAATTCGCCAAAACAACTGGTGTGTTACCATCGGGGAGTATAATGAACATGCATTTGGCATTAGTGTACCGTTATTTAACTATAAAAAGGAAATCACTGCATCTCTTACAATTTCTGGGTTAGTATATGATTTAGATGATCAAAGGGAGAAAAATATGCTTGAACAGTTAGTGAAAGTAGCTCAGCAAATACAATCACACATTTCAAAATTATAACAACAATAGGGGAGCTGACACTATGAATAATAAAGTATTACATCCAAGGGCTTTAGAGCCTGTAACTCTACTAATGATCGTCTTAACATCTGTTGTGGGGGCAATTATTGGGATACAGCTGATTACGACTTTAGGGATTTCTGCCAATACATCAATCGTTGGGGCAATATTTGCGATGATTCTTGGAAGAATACCGATTGGCAAGCTAATTGCCTTTAAATCTGTACACAGACAAAATATTATTCAAACAGCCATTTCGGCAGCAACGTTCAGTGCAGCAAGTAGTTTAATGTTGCCGATTGGTATTCCATATGTATTAGGCTATGAAAATTTAGTATTACCGTTGTTTATCGGTGTTATTTTAGCGATGTTTGTTGATGCTTTATTATTATATAAATTTTTCGATACAAAGATTTTCCCAGCAGCAGGTACTTGGCCACCGGGAATTGCAACAGCTGAAGCCATTAAGGCGGGCGATAAAGGCGGTAAGAATGCAAAGGTATTAATTGGTGGCGTGTTAATTGGTATCGTGGGATCTGTTTTGAAAATTCCAATGTCAGCTTTTGGGGTAGCGTTCATCGGTAATATTTGGGCACTGACGATGTTTGGGATTGGGCTTTTATTAAGAGGCTATTCTGTTCAATTATTTAATGTTGACTTAAATGCTTACTATATTCCACATGGCGTTATGATTGGTGCTGGGATTGTAGCACTTTTCCAAGTAGCTTTTGCCTTATTGAATAAAAAGTCGGCTAAAAAGTCAGAAGAGTTAAGCTATTCAAAAGATGCAAAAGAAATTCGACAAGCATTTGGTGTTGGGTTTATAGCTTATTTAGCCATCGCTCTATTAATCGCTATTTTAGGCGGTATTATTTCACACATGTCTTTCGGTATGTTAATAGGATTCATCATCTTTGCAACGATTGCTGCATTTGTCCATGAGCTAATTGTAGGTATCGCAGCGATGCATGCGGGTTGGTTCCCTGCATTTGCAGTGGCATTTATTACACTGATTGTTGGTATTTTAATTGGTTTCCCAGCTCCAGCACTTGCATTACTAGCAGGGTATAGTGCTGCTACAGGGGTAGCATTTGCGGATATGGGCTATGACTTAAAAACTGGTTTCATTTTACGTGGTAATGGTAGTGATGTTGCATTAGAAAAAGAAGGTCGCAAGCAACAATTGATTGCTGGTATGCTAGCTTTTGCAATTTCCGCAGTTGTAGTATTGCTATCCTATAAATCTTATTTTGCACAGGATTTAGTAGCACCTGTTAACCATGTGTATGCAGCAACAATTCAATCAGGCGTTACAGGCGATGTAGCGAAACAATTAATGATTTGGGCGATTCCAGGTGCATTAATTCAGCTAATTGGTGGTTCAAAACGTCAAATGGGTATCTTATTTGCAACAGGTTTATTACTTGTCAATCCAATTGCTGGCTGGGCTGTCCTAGTGGGTATCATACTTCGTGTTATTTTCACATATGTGACGAAAGGTAAGAGAGAATCTGAAATGACGGTCTTTGCAGCAGGTGTCATCGCTGGAGATGCGCTATATAGCTTCTTCTCTTCCATTCTAAAAATAGGGAAATAGAAAGGAGTCATGCTGAATGGCGAAAGGATTATCGTATGAGGATGGGATTGCTGCCGTTTATGGAGGAGCAATCCTTGGCGGAGGCGGCGGTGGTCTCCTAGAGGAAGGACTCAAGCTAGTGGAGGAAATCTTTGCAGCAGGCGAACCTCAAATGGTGGATATTACCGAATTAGACCAAGAAGATTTAGTTGCCTGTGTGGCAATGGTAGGTGCGCCATCAGCACCCGATCAATATATTTCAAATGAACAGCTTTGTTGGAGCTATCGTAGTATGAACAACTATATCAATCAACGTCTAAAGGGCATCATTACCAATGAAAATGGCGCCATCACGACGATCAATGGCTGGTTGCAGTCAGTCTTATTACATGTACCTATTGTGGATGCTCCCTGTAATGGACGAGCACATCCAACGGGAATCATGGGTTCTTTAAATCTCCATGAACAACAAGAATATCAATCCGTACAATTTTATGCAGGAGGAAAAGGTGACTTCGCCGTCCAAGGCTTTGTGGAAGGGAATTTACACAGCACCGCAAAGACAGCACGCCAAGCTTCTATTTTAGCAGGCGGGCTAGTCGGGGTCACTCGAAATCCTGTGACGATTGACTATTTACAAAAACATGGCGCACCAAATGCGATTACCATGGCCATAGAGCTTGGCTATTGCTTCTTAAATGGGCAAACCTTTGAAGAAAAGCTAGCCCATGTGTTGCAGTATTTGAATGGTGTGCACATCGTATCAGGCGCTGTCACAAATTATTCGTTAACAAAGGAAAATGGCTTCGATGTAGGGGAATTATCAGTGGGTGATTACCATCTGACGTTCTGGAATGAATATATGACATTATCGAAGGAAGGGCAGGTACAATCCAAATTCCCAGATCTCATCATGACGTTCGATACAGAGAAAATGATGCCAGTTCCAAGTGCAAGTATTGAAGAAGGAATGCATGTTGCAGTGATTCATGTAGACCAATCTAACTTAAAATTAAGTACAACCATGCAAAACGAAGCACTATTGCGGGAAATTGATGAAGTGATCAAAGGCGTTCTATAAAGTAAGAAAATAAAACAGTAAAAGCTGCCATCATCTACTTGAATGTAAGATGGGCAGCTTTTATTTGTCCTTCAGCGGGATGGTAATACATTTTATCACAATCGTTCCTACTTCCTTTTTCACTTCATACATTGATGGCTTAAATGAATTTCTTACTGATTTGCACAACTCATCGAACGTGGTATTCACAAGCTGTAAGCAATTATCGTGTACGATTTTCATTAAAGGGAGGAGCTACGTTCATACATAATCAAGGTATTGACTAGAAGAAGGTAACAACCAGTAATGAAAAAACAATGCACTTCTGCTACAACTGGCGAAATCCTTTTGGTCATGCAACAAACTAACTTGTTGTTCACATTTTCGGCATGTACATTTGGCTATGCGGGTTAAACAAAGAATTTCTAAGGGAAAGTGTTCACTTTTATTTGTTTAGATGAATGGTTTTCAATACGCACGTCATCTTTTAAACAGGTTATTCAATTGTAAGCCCGCTGAAGTTAATGTTAAATCTGTTAAACACACAGCTGTTGTACATTGCTGAAAAATATGAGGTACAGAACAAATAGCTGTTCTGTACGTTTATCATACAATATTCTGAAAAATTAGTCAATTGAAATGGATTTGATTTTTAATTTTTCTAGATTACCTCTTATGTAATAAAATACAGTATAATTTTGTAGGAAAGGAATGAGTAGACTATGAATCATTTAATGAATAAAGTACGTGAAATATATGAGCAATTTGATGCTAGTCATGATTTTCAACATATTGAACGTGTCTATCAAAATGCATTAGCTATCCTACATAGCGAGCCAACAGCAGATGAAGAAGTTGTGAAAATAGCGGTACTTTTACATGATGTCAGTGACAAAAAGTATACCGATAGCAAGGAAAAGGAAGAACAGCTTATTGCGGAATTACCTGTTAGTGAGGGTAAAAAGCAGCATATTCGAGATTGCATTGCTCAAGTGTCATTTAATGGTGGGAATGAGCTAGAAGCAACATCATTGGAAGCAAAAATCGTACGAGATGCAGATCGTTTAGATGCGATTGGTGCTATTGGCATTGCCAGAACATTTGCTTATGGTGGCGCAAAAGGTCGCAAGCTTTATGATAAGGAAGAAGAAGCACGCACAAATATGTCAGAGTCAGAATATCGTCAGAAAAACACCTCGTCTGTTACTCATTTTTATGAGAAATTATTACTGCTAAAAGATTTAATGGTGACGGAAAAGGGCAAGCAAATGGCACTTGAACGTCATCAATTTATGGAAAGCTTTTTAAAGCAACTCCAGCACGAAATCGGTCAATAGCACATAGCACAAAAACCGCCTTTTCAAATAGAAGGGTGGCTTTTGTGCTTCATTCGGGTATGGTCTTCGTACCACCAAAAGGATGTATGGTAAGCTAGTACTTTAGTTTTGTATTGACTATCAAATAGATTGGAGACGCACAAATGAGGAATCCTTCATCATGTGTTACTCCATTACCATTTAATAGCTTAGATGGATTCATTAAAATAGGAGGATATCGCTGTTGTTAATGCTTCCCAAATGATTGTCAGGTCTGCTTGGGAAGTACGCCAATTACTGAAAGCCGCACGAATAGCTGGCATATCTTTGTAGACAGTTGGCGTCATGTATACTTTGCCTTGTTGATTTAAAGTTGTTAAAAATTGTTGGTTCATTTCAGCTGTCAGTGCCTCATGATTGACGGCGAAGCACACGATATTCAGTCGAACAGGTGCTAGCAATGTAAAGTAGGGACTGTCATCTATTTTTTGACCAAGCTGTTGTGCGAGTAATACATTTTCTTCTATTAATTGTTGGTAGCCCAATTTACCATAGGCCTGTAAAGAAAACCAAGCAGGTAGCGCACGAAAACGACGTGAATTTTCAGGTGTAAGATCACAGAAATCTGGATTTTCAAGGGAACTACCAAGATAGGCAGCATTATTTTGAAAAACGGTTGCTTGCAACGATTGATGACGGGTAAATTGCATAGCGGCATCATAAGGGACGTTCAGCCATTTATGTGCGTCAATTGTAATAGAATCTGCATAATTCATGCCCTCAACAAAGTGACGATACTTTGGTGAACAGGCTGCAAAGCCACCAAAGGCCGCATCGATATGAAGCCAGAAAGGGTATCGCTTTTTTAGCTCGCCAATTGCTTGTAAATCATCAAAGTCAACCGTATTGACAGTTCCCGCATTTGCTACAACTATACAAGGTTCATGTAGGTTTTCTTCAAGAAACTGCTGTAATTTTGTGATGTCAATGGCTTCTCGCTGTTCTAGGCATAGCATAGTATGAATGGAATTTATTCCCATGCCAAGCATAGAGGTTGCTTTGATTATACTTGAGTGGGGCGTTCCGCTAACAATCTTTATTGGAGGGATACCATATAGACCATCCAGAGCAGTGTTTTTTCCATAGTATTGTGCAATCCATTCCCTTGCTTGAGCAAGTCCTACAAAATTAGCCATCGTAGCCCCACTGACAAATGTTCCTCGATAATCATCGCTTAATAGCAATAACTCCTTTAGCATGTCAATTGTCGCAAGCTCCATTGAACCTGCAATAGAGCCCTTAGAATGGGATAAATTTTGATCGTAAATACTTACTAACCAATCTCCGACAATCGAAGCAGGGGTAGATCCACCTGTGACAAAACCCAAGTATCTTGAGCCTACACTACTATTTAAGCCTTCAGCAAATTGCTTTGTAAAATATTGAAGTGTTGCCTGAGCACCCTCACCCACTTCTGGAAGTGTCGGAGTAGGAAGGCTAGAGGAATGGTTCGTTACAGCTCTATGCTCCAGATTATTAAAAAAATTGGCTGCATGGTCAACTACATCCATTAAAAGCGTTTTTATTTTTTCCTGATCTTGCTTCATGTTCATCATGTGTCATCATTTCCCTTCATTTTAACTTAGCTATTTCTGCCTCTACACTATATAGTGATATATATAACAGTCAAATGAAGACTATAACAGTTGGAGGTCCAATGGAAATAAAGCTGAATCGTCAGTCCGATCAATCTTTAATTGATCAAATTTCAACTATCCTTGCAGAAAAAATAAGGTCAGAATTTTTACAGGAAGGGAGCCAATTACCTTCTATTCGGAGCTTTTCAAAAGAAAATCAAGTGAGTCCTGTCACAGTCAGTAAGGCATATGCCTTATTAGAAAGAAATGGTTATATTGAAGTGATACATGGCAAGGGGGCGTTTGTTCGAAACAAAGAACAAAGAAGCTCAAATGAGAGCGGTAGTGATTATAATTGGCAACTAACCATTCCTGATTACATTCAACGTTCACAATCTATGTTAAATAAAAGAATGGAATATGCGATGAAATTCTCCAGTGCGACCATCCACCCTGGATTATTACCCTCTGTTTATTTGGTGAATGAAATTGTGGCGATATTACAGGCAGATCCTCAGATTGTGGCTCGTTATGGAACGGTACAGGGGGATGAAGATGCACGAAAGGCAATCCGAGACTATGTCAAAACATATAGTAATATTGCCACAACACCGCAGGAAATTATTGTGACAAACGGTGTACAACAAGGTATAGATTTAGTGGCTAAAACATTTATTGGACCTGGAGATATTGTCATTACCGAAGCCCCTACATATACAGCAGCAATCGATGTCTTTAGAAATCGTGGGGCCCACATTATTCCCATACCAGTAGACGAGGAAGGAATGCAGACAGCTCTTCTAGCGACACTCTGCCTAAGCAAACAGCCAAAGCTTATCTATACAAATCCTACCTTCCATAATCCTACAGGCACAGTTTTAAGTGAAGCAAGAAGGAGAGAATTACTGGATCTTGCCCAACAATATGGCTTTCTTATTGTAGAGGACGATTCATGGAATGAAATTTATTTTGACGATAACCCACCACCACCTCTGAAAGCTTTAGATACAAGTGGTCATGTTATTTATTTAAAAGGCTTTAGTAAGACGTTGGCCCCAAGCTGTAGAATCGGCGCTATCCTTTCAAAAGGTACCGTTCATCAACGACTTTTATCTGCCAAATCCAGTGCCGATTCGGGTAACCCCTTATTAACACAAAAGGCACTGATTCCATTTTTACGTTCAGACCGAATGCATGCCCATTTAGAAAAACTGCGCATTGCACTTGAGATAAGAAGGGATCAGACCATTGCATTGTTGAATAAGCATGCACCAAAGGGCGTTACGTGGATCGAGCCAAAAGGTGGACTTAATATTTGGGTGTCTTTACCTAGTAATGGCAATACGGATGAGCTGTTATGGAAGGCTCAACAAAACCAAATTACCTTTTTACCAAGCTCAGCTTGTTATCCAGGAGAGCCACAATATCACCATCTAAGAATTAGTTACTCTTATCCTGAACCTCACGACTTAACACAAGGAATCATCAAGCTTTGTCAGCTTATGGAATCCTATTTACAGGACATGCCACCAGTTCGTTGATAGTTTGTTGTTCTTTGTTTACCTGCGGTTTGATGTTATGATGAATAGTGGATATCAATAATCGTCTACATAAAAATCGTGTGGGCATGAACAATACCTAACATGAAAGAGATGGAATAGTGGAATGAGTCATTTAATTGTACAAAATTTAACCAAAACAGTGGGCGATAAAACGCTTTTTCAAAATATTGAATTTACCATTTATGAGGGAGAGCGGGCAGGCTTAATCGGTATAAATGGAACGGGAAAATCAACCCTGTTATCCATTTTAGCTGGGGACATGGAAGCGGATTCGATGACAGTAGATCGCCCGAATAAATACCGTGTCGCTTATTTACCACAGGAGCCTACATTTCAGGCAGGTGAAACAGTTTTACAAGCTGTCTTTTCAGGCGATTCGCCCATTTTACAGCTGAATCGTCAATATGAGGAAACGGTTGCTGCACTAGCAAGTAACCCAACATCCGAAAGTTTACAAAAGACGTTATTTAGTCTGCAACAGCGCATGGATGAAGAGCAGGCATGGGATGTCAATGCCCTTGCAAAGACGGCCTTAACAAAGCTTGGGATTGAAACTTTTGAAAAAGAGGTACTAACGCTATCAGGCGGTCAGCAAAAACGTGTAGCATTAGCGAAGGTGTTAATTGAACCAGCGGATCTTTACTTATTGGATGAGCCCACCAACCATTTAGATGTACAGTCTACAGAATGGCTTCAAGAGATGGTCTTACGATTAAAGGGTGCAGTGATTTTCATCACCCACGATCGTTATTTCTTAGATGAATTATCAACACATATTTACGAGTTAGCAAATCAAACCTTGTATCGTCATACAGGGAATTACGGTGATTATTTAGAGGCCCGAGCTATTCGTGAGGAGATGCAAGCTGCTTCTGCACAGAAGGATCGCAATCGTTATCGTTCAGAATTAAAATGGATACGTCGTGGTGCGAAGGCGCGTTCAACTAAGCAAAAGGCTCGTATTCAACGCTTTGAAAAGCTAGAAGAAAACCTAGAACGCAAAACAGAAGATGTTTCCTTGGATATGGGACTTGCGACAACACGTCTTGGACGTAAAGTGCTGGAGGCTGAGAAAATTTCGAAAGCCTTTGGCCAGCAAAAAATCCTTGAAAACTTCTCATTTCTACTACAGCAAGGTGATCGAATTGGCATTATCGGCGCGAACGGTGTAGGAAAATCAACTTTGTTGAACATGCTAGCAGGAGAGCTGACACCCGATCAAGGTGAAATTCTTGTTGGGTCAACGGTCAAGCTGGCACATTTCAAGCAAACATTGCCGAAAATGAATGAAAATGAGCGCATGATTGAATATATACGTGAGGCTTCAAATGATATTACCGATGCAGAGGGTGTCCGTTACTCAGCTGCTCAAATGCTGGAGCGCTTTTTATTCCCGTTGCATGCTCATGGTACTCCAATTGGAAAATTATCGGGCGGTGAGCGCAAGCGTCTTCATTTATTACGTTTATTGATGGAGCAACCAAACGTCTTATTATTGGACGAGCCAACCAATGATTTAGATATTGAAACATTAGGTGTGCTAGAGGATTTCATCGAGCATTTCCCAGGCGTGGTTATCACGATTTCCCATGATCGTTTCTTCCTCGACCGTATTGCGAAAAAGCTATGGATACTAGATGGTCAGGGACAAGTAGAGGAAACACTGGATCTATACAGTGAGTATCTGGAGAAACGTGAGCAGACAGCTACTGTCAAAGTAGAAACGTCAAAAGTAGAAAAGCCAAAATCAGAAAAGCCAAAATCAGACAAAAAAAAGCTATCGTTTAAAGAGCAAAAAGAATGGGAAACGATTGCAGACGAGATAGAGAAAACAGAAACTGCTATTATGGAGACCGAAGAAGGTATCGCCAATGCAGGCTCAGATTTTACCAAGCTACAGGAATTAACAGCTAAGTTGGATGAGCTAAATGCACAGTATGAGCATCTAATTGAAAGATGGTCGTATTTAGATGAAATAGTTAACGGATAAGGAGCGATAGACATGAAGATTATTACCATTGAACCGACGCCAAGTCCCAATTCTATGAAGATTGTTGTTGATACAGAGCTACCATTCGGGAAGAGCTATAATTTTACAAAGGATAATAAAGACGAAGCAACAGGCGAAGCGGCTGCTATTTTAGCGATTGAGGGAGTAAAGGGCGTTTACCATGTAGCCGATTTCTTTGCTGTTGAGCGTAATGCTAAATATGCATGGGAAGGCATTCTAGCAAGTATTCGTCAAGTGTTAGGGGAAGATGTCCAAACACAAGAAGAAACGGTTGTGGCCAATGAATTTTATGGAGAGGTTTATGTCCATGTACAATTTTACAAGCAGGTGCCTTTACAAGTAAAAGTTTTTGATAACCAACGTGAATATCGTATTAGCTGCGGAGACCGTTTTGTCGATGCTTTTAATCAAATTATTGAGTCAGCAGTAGATGAAAACTATATTTTCCAACGTAAGTGGATTGATTATGGGGTTCGCTACGGTGAGCTTGAGGAAATTGCTGAAACAATCAAACAGGAGATTGATGTCACTTATTCTGCAGACCGTTTAGCAGAAATTGTCACAGCTATCAATAATGATGGTGAAAAAGCCGCTGTGAAAACGGACAAACTCAAAGTGACAGTAAAACAGTTCAAGCAACCTGAATGGGAGAAACGCTTCCAACTGCTCGATCAAATGGCTGATCCTGAGCTAGACGATCTACCGCTATTAGATTTAGCCTTACAGGATGAACAAATGTCTATCCGTCGACTAGCGACGGTGTACTTAGGCATGATTGAGGATGTGGCAGTTGTCCCTTATTTAGAAAGAGCCCTACAAGATAAAAGTGCAGCAGTACGTCGAACAGCAGGTGACTGCATGAGTGACCTGGGCTTTGTAGAATTTGAAGAAGCCATGCTGCAAGCCTTACAGGACAAAAACAAATTGGTTCGCTGGCGCGCAGCCATGTATTTATATGAGGTCGGCACAGAACAGTCCTTACCAGCATTGAAGGCTGCCGAAGATGACAAAGAATTCGAAGTGAAGCTACAAGTGAAAATGGCCATTGCCCGTATCGAACAAGGCGAGGAAGCAAAAGGCTCGGTTTGGAAGCAAATGACCGAGTCCCGTCAACAATAATCAGGAAAAACCAGCAAATGCTGGTTTTTTTCTATTTTGTAATGGTTGGCATTCGCCCTAATAAATGGGTAAGGTGCTTCTGAATGGTGATAGGTCCTCTCCAAGAGTGAGCGAACCACTCCAAAGAAGTGTGGACCCACTCTTAAAAAGGGTGAATCGTTTCAAAGAAGCGGATACCCGCTCTAAAAAGAGATGAAGGTCGCTCCACAGAACCAAAAACCCTTTCTCCAAATTAAAGAAATCCCGCTCAAAAAAGTGTTCCCTCTTCCAAACTATAATTATCTAACCACCTGAAAATCAAAAACAATACTCTCTTGCATTCGATGAATTGATCGAAAAATCGTGTAAAACAGAAAAAAATGTTGTTTTCTAGTGATTTATTGCTAAACAAAAAGTTAAAGGCGTTCTTTGAATCATTAACATATTGTCTAGTTTCATAGAGAAAGGACAATGTTAAAATAACATAAATTCAGAATATTCTTTAAAAATAGGGGGTCCTTTGCATGACAGTAACTAGTTTAAAGACAACAAAATCGTATGTGCGAGATCGTGAGACGGTCATCGCCTTAACACAGAAGCTCGTACGCATTGAAAGCGTTTACCGTGAGAACGATCCGAAGGGCAATGAGCAAGAGGTGGCAACTTTTGTAGCGGCGTATTTACGAGATATTGGCATCGAGACGCATATCGAGGAGGTTGTGCCAGGGCGACCAAATGTCATTGGTATTATTGATTCGGGCAAGCCTGGGAAAACATTACTTTTCGAAGGACATACGGATGTGGTGACAGAGGGCAATCGAGAGGCTTGGGCCTATGATCCATTTGGAGCAGAAATTGTAGATGGGCGTATGTATGGCAGGGGAACGAATGATACAAAAGGGAATCTTGCTTGTATGATTACAGCTTGTCAGTCATTGCTACTAGATCAAGAGGCGTTTACGGGCAAAATTATTTTATGTATTCCATGTGATGAAGAAGGGCTTATGCTAGGCATTAAGCATTTTATTAAGAATGGCTGGGCCGATGGTGTGGATGGTGCGATTATCTGTGAGCCACAGGAAAATAATGTGTGTATTGCACAACGCGGGGCTATTCGTTTACAGGTAGATATTTTCGGTAAAATGGCGCATGGTGCGATTTCGTGGAGTGGCATTAATCCTAACTGGCGTATGGCACGTTTCATCGTAGAGCTTGAAAAATTGGAAAAAGAGGAGCAAGCACGATTAGGGCGTGATCCAATGCTGAATTGGCCATCTATTACACCAACGATTTTACGAGCGCCTGTAAAGGGAGATGCACAAATCAATGTCATTCCTGATCACTGTATGACAACACTCGATATTCGCACGGTGCCTGCGCAGGACCATGATGAACTACTGGGCAAGATTGAAGCGATTATTAAACGATTACAAGCAGATGATCCTGATTTCAAAGTAGAACTGACGGTTCTTGATAACCGACCTGCAACAGCAACAGCGAAGGAAGACCCTGTTGTACAGGCAATATATGAGGCTGTGGCAGAGGTAACAGAGAAGGAACCAAAATATAACGGTGTTCCAGGTGCGACAGATGGGACGTTTCTTCATGTGCATGGTATTCCAATTGTAACGGTTGGAGCAGGAGATCGAGAAATTCCTCATCAAATCAATGAGTATGTGGACATTGAAGAATTGGCAGAAACAACGGCCATTTACCGTTTAGCAGCATTAAAATTTTTGGCGGGTGATGCACAATGACAGCTTTCAAAATAGCAGTAATACCAGGAGATGGCATAGGAAAAGAGGTTATGCAGGAAGCGTTAAAAGTTTTAAATTGTTTGCAAGAACAACATAGCTCCTTACAAATTGAAACAACCATCTTTCCTTGGAGCTCCGATTACTACGTGCAGCATGGCTGTATGATGCCTAATGATGCACTGGCAACACTTCAAACATATGATGCGATTTTATTTGGAGCTATTGGCGATGCTCGTGTGCCTGATGATGTTACCGTTTGGGAATTAATTATGCCCATTCGAAAGCATTTCCAGCAATATGTGAATTTCCGTCCTATTAAATCACTACCTGGGATAGCGTCGCCCTTGGCTAACGGCAAAAAAATTGACTTTGTGATCTTCCGTGAAAATGCAGAGGGTGAATATTCGGACAGCGGTGGTCGACTGTACCAACAGCAGCCGCAGGAAATGACGATTCAAAATACAATCATGACGCGCATTGGGATTGAAAAAATTGTCCATGCTGCCTGCGATTATGCGAAGCAACACGGTAAAACCAAAATAACAAGTGCGACAAAATCGAATGCCATTATTCATTCGATGAAATTCTGGGACGAGCATACAAGCAAAACGGTGAAGCAAAGTTCACCAGCACTACAGCTCGAATCCATTTATATCGATGCACTCGTCGCCTATTTCGTAGAACGACCACAGAATTTTGAAGTGGTAGTAGCGTCCAATTTGTTTGGCGATATTTTATCCGATTTAGGCTCTGCTATTGTCGGAGGACTTGGTCTATCACCATCAGCCAACCTGAACCCCGAAAAGGATTTTCCATCGATGTTTGAGCCTGTTCATGGCTCAGCACCAGATATTGCAGGCAAGGGCATTGCCAATCCAATCGCTCAAATTTGGTCGCTTGCCTTACTGCTTGGCCATCAAGGCAGACCAGATTTAGAACAGCTCATTGTTAAAGCCATTACAGCTGTGCTGCAAGAAGGCGTTGTGAAAACAGCAGATATTGGTGGACAAGCGACAACAGCACAAATGGGCGATGCGATTTGTCAGGAAATTATTAATAGAACTTTAACAGCAGGAGGTGTTTAGCATGGCAGTTGAGCAAAAGGTGATTGTGGTTACTGGTGCGGGAGGCGGTATGGGAAAGGCCATTATTCACGAGCAATTAAAGCTGGGCAATCGAGTTATTGGACTTGATCTATCCATAGATGCCTTATCAGATATTGCACAGGATGCCCTTCAATGCTTTGAAGTCAATGTGTTACAGGAGGAACGTGTGCAAGACATCTGCCAGCAGGTTTTTGATAAGTATGGCAGAATAGATGGTCTTGTTAATGCACTGGGAATTGCCCAGTCAGCTACGCCGATTGAAGAGGTCACAATGGATGAATGGAATCGTTTAATGGATGTTAATGTGAAAAGTTTATTTATCACGACAAAGGCAGTTGTACCTTTTATGAAAAAACAGCAAAGGGGTTCTATTATTACAATTGCCTCGATTTCAGCAGTGCGACCAAGACCGGGCTTACAGGCTTATATTGCATCGAAGGGTGCAGCAGAGAGCTTTACGAGAGGACTAGCAATTGAACTAGCATCTAGTCAAATTCGGGTTAATACGATTCATCCAGGACCAGCAGACACACAAATGCTTGGTCAATTTGCCGCACAGGGTGCAGACGTAGAGCAGACGAAGCAAAGTGTCTTTGTGCAATCTGTGCCATTAGGACGATTAGTGAAGCCAGCAGATATAGCAGGAGCTGTTAGTTATTTACTCTCAGATGCAGCAAGTATGGTCACAGGAACGACATTACATGTAGATGGTGGCCGTGGATTATAGGAGGGGTACAATGAAAAAAATTCCTATGTTGATAGATGGTGAGTGGGTTCACGGTGATGCTCAGGCATACCTCGATGTTAAGAATCCCTCAACGGGTGAAGTGATTGCACAAATTAGCAACGCGAGTAAAGAACATGTAGAAGAGGCAGTACGTGCAGCCCGTGTAGCCTTTGAACGTGAGGACTGGCGTCAATGGAAAGCCTATGAACGTGGGCAGTTATTGATCGAATTTGCTCATTATATTCGTAAGCATGCAGAGGAATGGAGTTTGCTAGAATGTCGGGATGTAGGAAAGCCCTTATCACAGGCAAGAGCAGATATTGAAGCAGCGGCACGCTATTTTGAATTTTATGGTGGTGCAGCGGATAAGGTGATGGGAGATACAATTCCGATTGAGGATGGGCTTTTAAATGCAGTAGTGCTAGAGCCAGTGGGCATTACGGTACATATTGTGCCATGGAATTATCCGATTCAAATTACGGCAAGAAGTGTAGCAGCTGCTATAGCAACTGGTAATGCAGTCATTGTGAAAAGTGCGGAGGATACACCGCTAACAACACATGCCATTGCAGAATGGTTCGCCGATAAGTTGCCGAAAGGGATTTTCCAGCATATTACGGGCTTGGGACGAGAAGTTGGTCCTTATTTAACTTCACATCCCGATATTAATCATATTACGTTTACAGGTTCTGTTCCTACAGGAATTGCGGTGATGAAGGCGGCTGCTGAAAATGTTGTGCCTGTGACATTAGAGCTTGGTGGTAAATCTCCTAATATTGTTTTTGCGGATGCTAACATGGAGCAGGCATTAGAGGGAGTCGTACGTGCGATTATTCAAAATGCTGGTCAAACTTGTTCAGCAGGGGCACGTTTACTCATTGAGGAACGAATAAAAGAGTCCTTTATTTCCCGATTAGCCCAAAGGTTCCAAGTGATCCAAGTAGGACCAGGTGAGGCAGATATGGAGATGGGACCGTTACTGAATGAACAACAATATACAAAAATCACTGCATTATTACAGCAAGCAAAGGTAGATGGCTATGTTGTGACGGGTGGGGAACCATTGACATTGGCAGGCTATGAGAACGGCTTTTATGTTCAGCCAACTATACTTGATGGTGTTGATCCAAATGATCCATTAGCTCAGGAGGAAATTTTCGGTCCAGTGTTAACCGTCTTGACATTTTCGACTGTAGAGGAGGCCATCGCATTAGCCAATAGTACGGACTATGGCCTAGTGGCGGGCATTTGGTCACAAAATATCGATACGGCTCACTATGTGGCAAGTCGTGTGCAGGCGGGACAAGTATTTGTCAATAATTATGGAGCTGCTGGAGGCATTCAAATGCCATTTGGAGGCTATAAAAAAAGCGGAATTGGTCGAGAGAAGGGCTTTGTTGCACTGCGAAACTATACGCAAATGAAAAATATCGCTATACGCTATGCA
Source organism: Lysinibacillus sp. UBA5994 (assembly GCF_002429725.1). Classification (NCBI taxonomy): domain Bacteria; kingdom Bacillati; phylum Bacillota; class Bacilli; order Caryophanales; family Bacillaceae; genus Lysinibacillus; species Lysinibacillus sp. UBA5994. Next base: position 104,233 of record NZ_DJAU01000028.1, read on the forward strand.
CCACCTAATCAACACTGAGATGGAGGGACGCATATGGAACAGCCAAAAGACAAAGATGTGCTTTTAGAGGTCAATCATTTATCAATTAAATTCCATTTAAAAAATGGCAAAGAGGCAAAAGTTGTGGAAGATGTGAATTTTACTATTCATAAAGGAGAAACCGTTGCACTGGTTGGTGAATCGGGAAGTGGCAAAAGTATTACATCCTTAGCCATTATGCGGTTGCTGCCTATACCTCCAGGAGAAATTACGTCAGGTTCTATCACTTTAAACGGTAAAAATCTACTTACCTATAAAAATAAAGAAATGAGCCGTATACGGGGCAATGAAATTAGTATGATTTTTCAAGAGCCCATGACCTCTTTAGATCCCGTTTTTACGATTGGCAATCAAATGATTGAAGGCATACGAAGACACCAAAAGGTATCGAAAAAAGAGGCATGGAATAAAGCGCTACAGCTTTTAAAAGAAGTCGGGATTGCGAATGCAGAAAAGGTCATCGCTGAATATCCTCACCAACTTTCAGGCGGGATGCGACAACGAGTTATGATTGCCATCGCAATGTCGAATAATCCGCAGCTATTGATTGCGGATGAGCCAACTACTGCACTTGATGTCACGGTTCAGGCACAGATTTTAAAGCTGATGCTAAAAATGAAGGAAGAGCATCGATCAGCCATTTTATTCATTACCCATGATATGAGCGTTGTTGCAGAGACAGCTGACCGCGTTATGGTGATGTATGCGGGACAGATTGTCGAGGAAGCTCCAGTAAGAGAGCTCTTTTTAAATCCACAGCATCCTTATACAACAGCGCTTTTAAAGACGATGCCAAGCCTTGAAACAGATGTCAAAAGGCTACCGTCGATTCCTGGTACTGTGCCACCTGCGTATGCATTACCTGACGGCTGTCGCTTTGCGCCACGTTGTCCCCATGCGCTGGCACATTGTCATCAGGAGCAACCTGCTGTTCATCACATTCAGGAGGCACATAAGGTACGCTGTCATTTATTCACGGAGAAAGGAGAGCTGGCTCATGACAGAGAAAGAAGTTTTGCTGGAAATTAATCATTTAAAAGCCTACTTTCCTGTGAAGCGTAAATCGATGAAGGAAGAGAAAAAGGTCATAAAAGCGGTTGATGATATTTCGATTGAGATTTATAGAGGGGAAACACTTGGAATTGTTGGTGAATCAGGCTCAGGAAAATCCACCTTTGGGCGAACAATTTTAAAGCTCGTTGAACCAACAGCAGGCGAAGTGCTATATAAAGGACAACCCATCCAGCATTTAAAGGGGAATAAGCTACAAAGTTACCGAAATCAAATGCAAATGATTTTTCAAGATCCCTTTGCCTCTCTCAATCCTCGGATGCGAATCGGTTCTATAATCGAAGAGCCGATGAAGCTACAATTAACCTTGACGAAGGAGCAACGCAAAGAGCGTGTGAAGGAGCTATTACAAAAGGTAGGGCTACCTGAGGATGCCATGCATAAATTTCCACATGAATTTTCTGGTGGGCAGCGGCAGCGTATTGGGATTGCACGGGCATTAGCGATTCATCCAGAATTCATTATAGCCGATGAGCCCGTTTCAGCATTGGATGTGTCGGTGCAATCGCAAGTGCTCAATCTCATGATGGATTTACAGGATGAATTTCAATTAACCTATTTATTTATCTCACATGATTTAAGCGTTGTGAAGCATATTAGTGACCGTGTGGCAGTGCTGTATTTAGGTAGAGTAGTGGAGATTGGGACAAAGAAGGAGCTATATGCCAATCCGTTGCATCCCTATACACAAGCATTACTATCTGCAATACCAGTTGTTAATTTTGATGAGCCTAAGCAAGAAATACTTTTACAGGGCGAGTTACCAAGTCCGATGAATCCACCTGTTGGCTGTGTCTTTCATACACGTTGCCCGCATGTGATGGAAAGATGCCATCAGGAGAGACCGAAGCTTCACAATGAAAATGATCATCAACGAGTAGCCTGTTTTTTATATGATAAAAAATCAGAAAATTATAATTATTTAAAAAGTGAGGTGTGAAGAATGTTTGGCAATATAACGGATGTGCCAGGTGTTAAGGTAGGACATCGCGAGAACAAGGAGGGCATCACAGGCTGTACGGTGCTAGTAGTGGAAAACGGAGCAGTTTGTGGAGTGGATGTTCGAGGCTCTGCACCAGGTACTCGTGAAACAGATGCGTTAGATCCCATCAATGAAATTGACCGAGTTCATGCTATTTGTTTAGCTGGGGGTAGTGCGTTTGGGTTAGATGCTGCTACAGGCGTCATGCAATTTTTAGAGGAGCAAGGGATTGGGGTAGATGCAGGAGTAGCGAAAATACCGATTGTACCAAGTGCTGTACTCTTTGACTTGTTTATCGGTGATCCACATGCACGACCTACAGCACTAATGGGCTATGAAGCGGCACAAGCGGCACAAGTTGGCTCATTTCCAAATGGCAATGTAGGCGCGGGCTACGGAGCAACTGTAGGCAAATTAGCTGGTCCAGAATTTGCAATGAAGGGTGGGCTTGGTAGTGCTTCCTATGCGGGAAAAGATGGTCTTGTAGCAGGTGCTATCGTGGCTGTCAATGCAGTTGGAGATGTCAAGGACCCTACAACGAGGAAAATTTTAGCTGGAGCAAGAGATACGCATTCTGGTCAATGGGTGGATTGCTGTGCCTATTTAGAGCAACATGCACAATCAGAGGCTTTAGCGGGAACTAATACAACCATTGGTGTTGTGGCAATGAATGCCAAGCTAACGAAGGCGGAGGCTAAAAAGATTGCGCAGCTTACGCAAAATGCCTTAGCACGCACGATTTATCCTGTTCATACGATGCTGGATGGCGATACGATTTTTGTGCTTGGTACAGGGGATCAATCCTATGCACTTGATTATTTAGGCCAGCTAGCGACAAAGGTGATGGAGGAAGCAATTCTAGCTGGCATTAAAGCCGCTGAACGATTGGCGGATGTTGAGAGTTATACAAGCATTCAAAAGACAAGCACTTAGAAAAAGGGGGAACAGCCATGCAATGGAAAAAAAGCGGATTGATACTACTAACAGTGTTAATGGCAATCGTTATGGCAGCGTGTTCAAGTGATGGAGAGAAAACGACGACTACTTCAGGTACTACAGATGGTCAAGCGGCAACAGATGCTCCACAGGAAATTGTTGTACGTGTGAATGATGATCCAGATTTTTTAGATCCACATAAAGCGACAGCGTCCATTTCTTATCAAATGATTCTAAATATCTTTGAGGGGCTAATGGCTCCTGAAACGGATGGCTCCTTAAAGGAGGGACTTGCTGAAAGCTATGAAATTTCTGAGAACGGCTTAACCTATACGTTTAAAATTCGCCAAGGTGTGAAGTTTCATAATGGTGATGATTTAACGATGGAGGATATTCAATATTCCTTTGACCGTTTAATGGGGAAAAATGGTGGGGAAAAAATGTCCAATAGCTTTGATAATGTAGCATCTACAGAGGCGCCTGATGCAAGTACATTTGTGATTAAGCTAAAAGAGCCAAATTCAAATTTCTTGTATTCATTAACAGGCAGACAATCAGCTATTATTCCAAAGAGCAATGATGGGAAGCATAATGAAAATCCAATTGGTACAGGTCCATTTGCCTTTGTGAAATATGCACCAGGTACAAATTTAGAGCTTAAGAAAAATGAACAGTATTGGCAAGAAGGATTACCTTATTTGAATAAAGTAACCTTTGCCTTCCAATCAGATGATCAGGCAGCCATTATGAGCTTAATGGCAAACGAAGTTGATTTAACGAGTGTTCCTTGGCACCGTGTAAGCGAGGTAGAGGGAAGCTATAATTTATCACACCAAAATAATAACTCTTCTCTTATTGTTACATTTAACGAAACAAAGGCACCATTTGACAATGTGAAGGTTCGTCAAGCAATCAATTACGCAATTAGTAAAGCCGATATTATTGACTCTGTGTTTGCAGGCTATGCTGTGCCACTTGGCTCTAATATGAGTCCAGCGATGGGCGATTTCCAAAAGAAGGGCTTAGAAAGCATGTATGAGCGAGATGTGGAAAAAGCGAAGGCGTTATTAGCAGAAGCAGGATATCCGGATGGCTTTAAAACAAAAATTACAGTGTCTTCACACAATGATATTTACTCAAATATTGCACAAATTGTCGTAGCTAATCTACAAGAGATCGGAATTGATGTAGAAATTGAAGTAGTGGAATGGGGAATTTGGCTAGATCGCGTTTACTTTGGTCGTGACTATGCAATGACAACGATTGACTTAACAGGTCGTGCATCTGCTTTTGAAGTGTTGAATGATTACATTTCTACAAACGATAGTGAAAACTTCTTCTTATTTAAAAATGAAGAATACGACAAAATTATGGCTGATGTTTTAAAGGAAACCGACCAAGCCAAGCAAATAGAGTACTATCATCGTGCACAGGAAATATTAGCTGAGCAGGCAACAGCAGTGTATATTGCGGATTATCAAATCGTTTGGGGATCTGACAAACAGGTGACGGGGCTCAAGAGCTATCCATTCTGGTTCCACGATATGTCAGAGGTCAAGTTTTCAAACTAGAAAGGGATGAGTGCTTATGATGTATATCCTACGTCGAATCATCCTGTTAATAACAACCATCCTTCTAGTATCCATTATTACATTTGGTGTTTTTCAAATTTTACCTGGTGATCCAGTTCGCACAATGCTAGGAACAGAGGCGGATCCCACTCAAATTGAAAATTTACGATCTGAGCTTGGCTTGGATCGTCCTCTTTATGAACAATATGTGGATTGGATGAAGGGCTTATTGACAGGGCAATTAGGGAATTCCATTCGATTTTCCATGCCAGTAAAAGAATTACTATTTGATCGACTTCCTGTCACCATGTCATTAGCAGGACTCACCCTTATCATTGTCTTAATCATCTCATTACCTTTAGGGATGTTTGCAGCAAGAAGACAAAATAAATTAAGTGATGTGTCATTATCGACTGTAACCCAGATCGGTATGGCAGTGCCTTCCTTTTGGCTAGGGATGATGCTTATTCTTTACATTGGCCTACAGTTCAGCTTCTTTAAAATAAGTGGCTATATACCTTGGACACAAAGTGTAGCAGGGGCGCTCAGTACCCTAATACTTCCAGCCTTAACGATTGCGATTCCACAAATTGCGGTGAATTTTCGTTATGTTCGTACAGCCATTTTGGAGCAGGTCCAGCTCGATTATGTCCGTACGATACGCAGTAAAGGGATGTCTGAACAAAATGTAATGTATAAGCATGTTTTAAAAAATTCCATGATTCCGATATTGACGGTTTTTGGGTTGATTATGGCGGAGGTAGTGGCAGGAACGATTATTGTGGAGCAGGTGTTTTCATTGCCAGGGATTGGTCAGTTATTGATTACGGCTATCAGTAATCGTGATTTTCCACTCGTACAAGGGATCGTTATGTATATTACAATAGCTGTCGTCATGATTAATTTTATCGTCGATGTTTTATATTCTGTGTTGGACCCTAGAATTCGATTACGTTAAGAGGTGACTACCATGAAACAATTACAGCGCTATACTAAAAAAATCAATTTAGTCATTGGTCTCCTCGTCATTGTTGGCTTTCTGCTCGTCATGATTGTTAGCTTTTTTTATACACCCCATGATGTCAACGCGATGAATATACCTGAAAAATTGCGTGGTCCAGGTGGTGCCTATATGTTTGGAACAGATGAATTTGGGCGAGATATTTTTAGTCGCATTATGAAGGGGACACAAACAGCCTTTGCCGTGGGTCTATTAACGGTTGCGATTGGAACGATATTTGGTATTCTCATAGGCGGAATTGCAGGCTATGTTGGTGGCTGGGTCGATGAAATATTTATGCGTACGATGGACGCTTTAATGGCCTTTCCAGGAATCATCTTAGCATTAATGCTTGTAGCAGTATTCGGCCCAGGAATAACGAATACAGCGATAGCGCTGGGGATTATCGCGATACCTGCTATTGCGAGGATTGCCCGCAGTGGCTTTGTGCAACAACGTGACTCGGAATATGTGCTGGCAGCGAAATTAATTGGTGTTAAGCCTTATAGCATCATGTTTCGTCATATTTTACCAAACATTTCGTCGCAAATTATTGTGGCAGCAACCGTGACTTTTGCGACAGCCATGTTAGCCGAGGCAGCACTGAGCTATTTAGGGCTTGGGGTACAGCCACCAAACCCTAGCTGGGGCAGAATGTTAAAAGATTCACAAGCCTATTTAATCGGTGCCCCTTGGTATACGTATGCCCCTGGAGGAGCCATTACGATTCTTGTTTTAGGCTTATATATGCTCAGTAATGCTTTACGAGATTTTATGGACCCGCGTTCAAAATCGTAATAGATCAGGTGCTGTCTTTTGCAACAGTTCATATGCCTTAACAGCCATCTCAATATTGAGGCGATGGGGAGCTTGTAAAAAATCAGCACCTAGTATACTTTCTAAGCGTTCTATTCGTTTGTAAAGTGTTTGACGAACAATAAACAGCTGTTCTGCTGTATCATTTTTAGCTCCATTACAGGATAGATAAACAGCTAATGTTTGAAATAAATCATGGCTACTTTTTTGATCTAATACTAAAATTTCCTGTAAATAATCTTTTACAAATTGTAGGAGAGCTGATTGATCCTGCTGTAATAACAATCGATAAACACCTAAATCTTTATAATAGATGGAGCTCGTCAATTGATGATGCTGCATTTGGATGGCTGATTTGGCTTCCTTATAGCCCAGATGAACACTTTCGATCGTTTGATAGACATTGCTAATACCACAGCTAAGGGTAAGTTGCTCAAAAAATTGTGCTGCTTTTCTTGCAATGATTTGTGAAATTGCTTGATCAAAAGCGTCGCGATTGTCTTTCATATAATCTGCGGCAATGAAAAAGGCTAAAATAATTATCTCGTGCTGTCTTACTGAAACAGTAGGGAAAAATCCAAGCTTTTTCAGAATCGAACGAACATACATGGCATTTTGTAGCTGGATTTCCTGCCATTCTTCTTCAGGTACAGTATTGGCTTCATCATGTAGATTGAACACGACGACTCGGTAAAATAAATTACGACTTTCGATTGGTAAATAGCTTTGGTAGTATTGAATATCTACGGGCTGACCTTGAATTAAGGCTAGTATGAATTCATCTTCCCGGCTTTGCTGTCGCTCCTGAAGCATGCGGTTACGCATTAAAATATGGGCAATCGACATAGTTGCTCGTTCAAGATTTAACAAGGTGTAATCACTCTGCTTTGGCAGTTCAGAATGCATACATAAATAGCCCCACACTTGTCCAAGTCCATTAACAGGAATAATGACAAAATGGTCTTTACCCAAGGATAGAAGGTGCAAGGGCTCTTGTAGTTCTAACTGCTGACAATGCTCCTCCATGACACGTAAGTATTTTTTAGCCTCCATAGGATAATAAAAGCTTTTTGTATCTTCTGAAACAAATAGAAAGGGAGCATTTGTATCTTGATGGAGCACTTGTAATATTTTTAAAATACCATTTGGCATTAATGATAATTCCATAAAAGTTTTGGATAGTGTATCTAGCTGTGTAAGTGCCTGCTGGTGTTGATTAATTATGTACGTGTGCAAATCTTGCGTAATATCAATAAATCGTACAATTTCTTCAAAGATGATGATAGGGAAATGATGGGCATTTGCCATGGCAATCAATTCTACGGGAACATGGTCAAAATAGTCGCCAATTTCTATACAAAGACCAGCTGCCTCATTACGAATAAGGTTTTGTAAGTAGGCTATTTGTGTTTCTCGTTCTAGCTGTAAACCGACACCCGTGGTTAAAATTAATTCACCACCATTGATTAAGGTTTCAAAATCTTTAATTTCTAATATATGTGTCCACAATACTTGGCGATCTAGGCCGTGCTGCCCTGCAATAAGCTTCGCCGATTCAAAATGCTTGCGCTTGAGGACATCACGTACGAGTAGAGGATGTTTCGACATCAATTAGCACCTGCCCTTCGAATGTACAATGTCTATTTCATTATGTTAGAGAAATCAGAAAATTTCAATATTAACTAGCTTAATAGGGAAAATGGTGATAGACAAAAAGACACCGATGATACACGATTGGAGGTCATGATATGGAGCGAAACGATCAGTTTACACATACTTTACAGCAAAAAGATCATGAAAACATTTGGCATCACATGTCTATCTATAACGACAAAGCACCTCCCATTATTGAGCAGGGAGAAGGGGCATGGATTACAGATAGTTTAGGCAATCGCTTTTTAGATGGCATGTCAGGCTTATGGGCAGTGAATGTAGGGTATGGGCGTGAGCGTCTTGCTAGGGTTGCCTATGAGCAGCTAAAAAAGCTTTGCTATGCTCCTTTAACACAAAGCCATGAACCTGCCATCAGGCTCGCTGAAAAAATAAACAGCTTACTTGATGATGACTATATGATGTTTTATTCCACTAGTGGCTCAGATGCGAATGAAGTAGCGTTTAAGTTAATACGTCAATACCATCAACAAAATGGGGAAGGGAACCGCTACAAAATCATTGCGCGTTATCGGGGCTATCATGGCAGTTCACTTGGGGCATTAGCAGCTACAGGTCAGGCATTACGTAAATTTAAGTACGAGCCGCTGACACCAGGCTTCTTACATGTTGCTCCACCTGATCACTATCGTCGTCCAAAAGGGCAGTCAATTGAGGCATACAGTCTAGCACTTGCCCGAGAAATGGAAGAAAAAATTATTTGGGAGCAAAAAGAAACCATTGCGGCTGTCATTATGGAGCCACTCATCACGGGTGGTGGAGTGCTTATTCCACATCCAACTTATGTCAAAGAAGTCGAGCGCATTTGTAGAAAGCATGGAGTATTACTCATCATGGATGAAGTCATTTGTGGCTTCGGACGGACAGGTAAGCTATTTGGCCATCAGCATTTTGATATTCGGCCAGATGTCATTACCATGGCGAAAGGATTAACGAGTGCCTACCTACCACTATCCATTACAGCTATACGGAAAGACATTTATGAAAAATTTAAAGAGACGGACGGCTATAGTCATTTTCGCCATATCAATACGTTTGGGGGCAATCCAGCAGCTTGTGCAGTGGCCTTAGAAAATATAAAAATCATGGAGGAGGAAGGACTTGTGCAGCGAGCAAGAGATTTGGGTATTCAATTCCTACATGATTTGCAAGACCTATTAGAGCTGCCTTTCGTTGGCGATATTCGTGGGCTTGGGTTACTCATTGGCATCGAGCTGGTTGAAGATAAACAATCTCAAACACCTGCTAAGCCTGAGCTAATCGCGAAAATCATGGCTGATTGTCAAGCAAATGGCTTAATTATTGGAAGAAATGGTGATACAGTTGAAGGCTTCAATAATATCATTACGTTAAGTCCACCACTGTGCTGTACAGACGAGGACTTTGATTTTATGGTTGCTGTATTAAAACGAGTATTTGCAGCCAATGTCTAGCCTAAGGCGATTCCAAATGTGCGAAAAACACGAGGAATCGCCTTTAATACTGTCGTTTATGCCCTTTCTTCACCTCTTCCCAGTCAATTTCGATGTTATGCAACACACGTGTTAGTAGACTGTGAATGCTGTTAATCTCCTCATTGGAAAACCCCTCAAGCGCACGGGCATTGGAATATTCGCCCTCCCGTTTTAAAAAAGGATAGATGTCCATGCTTTTAGCTGTAGGAAAAAGTAATTTATTTTTCTTATTACCTTGTTCAATTCGTTTTTCAATAAAGCCTTTGGTCTCCAATTTTTGAATAGCTCGTGAAGCCGTTGTACGGTCTACCTTCAATAGCTCTGCGACTTTCTCTTGAATAATACCTGGATGTTCACAAATACGGATGACATATAAATATTGCCCCTTTGTCAAATCCAATTCCTTGAATTCAATATTGCTTATCGAGTCTAATGCCCGTGCTATGGCACCTATTTCACGTAAGATTTCTTTCATGTTCGATCCTCCTGAGATTTTTGTTGTAATTGCAATAAAAATCATTCTATACTAATACTATCATCTTCAAAGTGAAATTGCACCTAGAGAAGATGATAAGGCAGGAGAAACTAGGAGGAATAGTAATGACTATAAAAAAAGTGACAACTGAAGCAGAATTACAAACAGCGTTTGATTTTAGACGAAGCGTTTTTATTGAAGAGCAGCAAGTCCCTGAGGAAGAAGAATATGATGAATTTGATGCACTGGATGCTCCATGCGATCATATTTTGGTGTATTACAATGAGCAACCTGTTGGAACAGGGAGACTTCGAGTTGTAGAGGACTATGGCAAATTGGAGCGTATTTGTATATTAGAAGAATACCGCAAATATGGCCTTGGTAAGGAAGTTATTGTGGGCCTAGAGCAAATTGCTCGAGATAAAGGGCTAACAAAAGCAAAATTAAATGCTCAGTCCTATGCAGAAGGCTTTTATGAAAAATTAGGCTATCAGCGTGAAGGTGAAGAATTTATGGATTGTGGCATCCCCCATATTTTAATGAAGAAATACTGGTAGCAGACGAAATTCACACGATTATAGAACATGCCAGACTTAGCGTCATACGTTGTAACTTTTTAATCGTTGCTCGGGTCTACTGCTGAAAGGGGGGGATGTTGTTGAAGAAATGGATATGCCTTTGTTTCATGTGTTTGTTGTTACTGACTGCTTGCGGTAGTCAAGTCATCATCGAATGGGTTGATTTAATTAAATGGGATGGTGAGCAATATGAAGCTGTATATGAAGTAGCGTTAGCCGATCGTTCATTCATCGATAAGGAAATAGGGGAAGTTGATTTTAAAGTGGCAGATCATATCAAAAGAACTTCCTATCGCTTTAAGGATGGCGATGCAGCCTTCCATGAGAAGGGAACAAAGCTTTATGCGATAAAGGGTCTTGACGATGCCATTGCGGTAGAGGATCAGTCGGTTATTAATGGCTATCGAATTTATATGATAAGAGCTGAAGCTCCGCCGCGACGGAATTTTGATCAGGTTCCATTAGAAGAAGTGAAGAAAATAGAATTTTACTCATCTACGGAAGAAGGCAATCGGAAAACGGCTAGCTATACAAACCAGTCTGACATGGCAGATATAAAGGCAATTTTAGTCAATAGTAAACCAGCCCCATCCTTTGAGCCAAATGGGGATACGAACCGTTATGATATACTCCTTTATACAGACGATGCCATTGCTTTTCAATATGGCATACAATTTGATGGTACTACTTATTTTTGGTTTCCGTCAGAAAACGCGATTTTATCGAATGATATACAGCAGTTTATTTCCAAAGATTAGCATACTTCTCTAAAGAGAATTCCATACTACTTTCTGTAATGGTTAGGCGATCAGGAAGATTAACACTTTAGCAAAATGCTCCAATTAAAGAAAGCTGCCCAAACGATAAGGCAGCTTTCCTTTATTTTTTCTTTACAACCGTACCTGCAAAGCTATCATGAGGAAGACGTTGACCATGCTGCTGCTCGAAGGCTTGGCGATCTTTTAGATAATCGAACGTACTGATAGTGTCTCGATAAGCCATGCGTTTAATAATTTGACATTCTGATAATGGACGACCATCTTCATTTTCGAGTGTCAATCCCATTGCTTTGTAGCCAATCGTTTGTCCGTTTTTACGGAGTTGTGCATATTCTAGCGCCCACAATACCACAGTTGGCGTAACGAGTGCATGAACAGCCTCATTTTTTACTTTTTTTCGTAGGAAGTATTCAACCCCAAACGTGACAGCTGTTGAAACAGCTGTATCGATTAAAAATGCAGCTGTGCGTTTTTTTGTCATCGATTCCATATAAGCCCTCCTTTAATGACCTGTCACTAGTACATACGAACAATAAGGACAAAAAGTTTCAATTTATTCTAGATTCATATCTAATGAAAGTACAGGATAGGATGGAATCGCCCCATGCTTTGTTGTTGAAATGCCCGCATATCCGTTTGCAAAAGATAGCAGAGACATTGCATACTGTTCACAATGAGCTACCACTTGATCTACTGTTAGTTGATGATGAAGAAATTGACTTAAAATCGCGCCAATAAAAGCATCACCAGCCCCAGTTGTATCAACGGTTTGTACCTTGTTAGCAGGAGCCTTCACATGATGCTTTTTCGTATATAAGGCAGCCCCAGCAGCACCATGTGTAATGATAATAACTTCTACATATCCCTTGAATAACGTTTGAACAGCTTCCTGTTCATCTTCTAGAGTTGTTAAAAACAACAGTTCTTCCTCTGAAAGCTTGACAATATGGGCTTTTGGTAAAAAGGCTAAAATGGTTTCACAACACGCCGTCTTATCCTGCCATAAAGGAAGGCGCACATTCGGATCGAAGGATATAAGGCTTCCTGCTTGATGTGCCTGTTCAATAAGGGCAAGATGTGCTTGTTTCATAGGACTCTCTACAAGATTAACAGAGCAAAAGTGAACGATATCGTGCGCTGTTAATAGCTGCGAGGGGAGGTATTCCTGTTTGTATAAGAGATCTGCAGCATGTCGGCGATAAAATTGAAAATCTCGTTCGCCATGTTCATTTAATGAAACAAAGGCAAGACTTGTTTCACCATCCGTTGATTGACGAATAAACTGTGTATCTACACCTGCTTGCTGCAACGTTTTGATTAGGAAGTCACCAAAGGCATCCTGACCGACTTGTGTAAGAAGGGCCGCCTGCTGTCCTAGCTTTGCACAGACAGCGGCTACATTGGCAGGTGCTCCTCCTGCATGTTTAGTAAAATGCTCAATGTTGGCTAGGGAGCCGTGCTGCTGTGTCGGTGTAAAGTCAATTAATAATTCTCCAATTGTGAAGAGCTTGCCCATTATGAGACCTCCTGTGGTAGTCGCTTTTTCTTAGGAACATAAATGGTATAAAAAATACCAGCGAAAATGAGAAGGATCCCCATCGTTTGCGTAAAGCTTGGCATAAAATCAAGCAATAGCATATCCAGTAAAATGGCGACAACAGGGTCGACAAAAACCAATACAGAGACAAGAATCGTAGACAGGCTACGAATACTATCAAAAAATAAATAGTAAACAAATCCTGTATGAATAAAGCCTGTGCCGAGTATATAAAACCAATTGGTTGACGTTAATCCATCAAACAGCGAGAAGTCGATAAAAGGCAGTAGTATCACGATTCCAACTGTTGTTTGAATATAGGTTAACGCATACGAGCTAAGCTTCGTGATGGTTTTGCTTGTTAGCATTGTAAGGGCATAAAATACTGCTGACAGTAATGCCCAGATAAAGCCAGATTGCATAAATTCTGAGAACGACACAAAATTATTGAGACCGATGATAAAAATACTACCGATAAAGCAAGTGATTGTTGCGACAAGTGCCTGAATGGTCATTTTTTCCTTCAAAAAGATAGCGCCTAAAATTAACACAAATATGGGGGCTAAATTATAGATGGAAATGGCAATTGAAATGGACATTTCCTCAAAGGCTTTAAATAAAAATACCCAGTTTAACACAATAAAGACACCGCAAATAAGCGTTTGAAAAATTTCTTTCTTATCCCATACCTCTGTTTTATGTCCACCAGTGATGAGCCACATACCACCTAGAAAGAGGGTTGCGCAAATGCATCTAACAAAGACAAGCTCTGTAGCGGGAACACCAGTGTGAACGGTAAAAAAGCCGATGGAACCAAACAGTGCCATGGAGACTGTTAGTTTAATGATTGCTGAGATGTTCATACGAAACCTTCCTTCTATTATTTTATGAAACTATAAGAACTATTCACGAATTTGGCCGTTGCCGTGAATAACATATTTTGTTGATGTTAATGCAGGCAAGCCCATTGGTCCACGGGCATGTAGCTTTTGTGTACTAATACCGATTTCTGCACCATAGCCAAATTCAAAGCCGTCTGTGAAGCGGGTGGAGGCATTATGATACACTGCTGCTGCATCAACATTGTTTAAGAACGTCTCGGCGGTTAATTGATCTTCTGTAATGATGGCCTCAGAATGATTTGTGCCAAAGTATTGAATATGCTCAATCGCTTCATAGACATTTTCCACCAATTTAACGCTTATTTTTAAATCAAGGAACTCTGTCGCATAATCTTCCGCCGTAGCTGGAAGGGCAGCTGCAAATTGCTGACATACTTGCTCATCACCGATGATGGCTACACCTGCATGATGAAGGGACGTTAAAAGCTGGACGCCATGTTCTTGAAACCAAGTAGGATGAATGAGTAAGCTTTCTGCTGCATTACAAACAGAAGGACGCTGTGTTTTAGCATTCATACAGATTTTTTCTGCTTTTATGTAATCCGCCATTTCATCCACGTAAATGTGACAGTTGCCTGCACCTGTTTCCAGTACAGGAACAGTCGCTTCATTGACAACTAAATCGATCAGGGCTTTGCCACCGCGAGGAATGAGCACATCTAAGTACTCTTTTAAATGGAAGAGTTCTTTGGCTGTTTCGCGGCTTGTATCCTCAATTAATTGAACAGCATCTGTAGGGATGGATGTTTTAGCAAGCGCGCGATGAATACTTGCAACAAGAGCCATATTAGAAAACTTAGCAGAGGAGCTTCCACGCAAAATAACTGCATTGCCCGTTTTTAGGGAAAGTGTTGCTGCATCGATCGTGACATTTGGTCGAGCTTCATAGATCATACCAATAACACCAAGTGGCACAATTCGTTTTTCAATGCGCAGCCCATTGTCTTTTTCAATGCGTTCAACAATTGTACCTACTGGATCGTTTAAGGAGACGAGTAAATGAATGGCATCTGCCATTGCCGCAATCCGTTCTTCATTGAGCATGATACGATCTAACGTAGACGCAGGAATACCTTGCTGCTCACCCTGTGCCAAATCCTTTGCATTTTCAGCCATGATGTCAGGTTGATCGATTAATAGCTGTTCTGCAATTTTTTTCAGTGCCTCATTTTTCTCGCAGGTTGTTTTAATATTTAACATGTAGCTTGCGGCTTTTGCGCGTTGTCCTTTTTCTTGAATTTCACTTGTCATTTGTCATTCCTCCTTAATTCGTTTGAATTTTCAGCCATTTGTCTCGGTGAATTACCTCAATAGGGCTTTTCAGCAATGTATCAGTCCGTTTTCCCATGGCAGAGATAAGCTCTTGGGATGAGTACAGTACTTCGCCGCGTCCTAGTAAGTCCTTATCACTATAGACTTCAACAACATCACCATTTACAAAATCACCTTCTACACGATAGACGCCAGCAGGTAATAGACTTTTCCCATTATTCATTAAAGCCTGTTCAGCACCACTATCTATAAAAATTTTACCAGAAATTTCCGTAAGTGCAATCCACTGTTTATGATTTGTTAACACAGCAAGCTCGTCATGCTCCACATAAGTGCCATCACCATGTCCTGCTAAAATATCGACGAGCTTCTGTGCACCATGACCTGTTCCGATAAATACCTTCACCCCTGCACGTAGCGCTGTTCGGGCAGCCAGAAGCTTAGAGGCCATGCCACCTGTGCCAACCTTTGATCCTGTACCATCCGCAAAGCTTAGCAAATCATCTGTAATAGCCGCTAATCGATCAATGCGCTCTGCCTGAGGGTTTTTATTGGGATTGGCATTATAAAGGCCATTGATATCTGTTAAAATGATGAGCTGATCTGCGTGGACAAGTCCACTGACGAGTGCTGAAAGCATATCGTTATCTCCAAAGGTTAATTCACTAATTGACACTGTATCGTTTTCATTAATAATCGGTAGCATGGATCGTTCTAACAATTCCTCGAAAGTCGCATAGGCATTTTTATAGCATTCTTTTTTAGAAAAATCTGTTCGTGTCAATAATATCTGTGCAGGCATGATATCGTAAATACTAAATAAGGCACTGTACGTTTGAATAAGTAGGCTCTGTCCTACAGCAGCAGCTGCCTGCTTTCCTTTCACTGTCACAGGGCGAGCAGGGTAGCCTAGTTGTTTAAAACCCGCCGCTACAGCACCTGACGAGACAAGCAACACTTCATGACCCAATTTCTTCAACTCGGCGATTGCCTGCACATGGTCCATTAAGCGAACTTTATCGATTTCACCCTTCACATTCGTTAAAGAGCTACTACCAATCTTAACAACAATTCTTTTTCTCTCCATCTCACTACCTCCATCATTGCTGAATCAAGATAAAAAAAGCCTTTTCATCCTAAAAATTAGGACGAAAAGACTTGCCTTCCGTGGTACCACCTACATTGAATATCATGCGACATTCCACTTTTCTCATAACGCTCGAGACTGCGCCTAGTTTGGCTAGGACGTTTCACGAAGTAGGTTTCATTAGTCTTTCTTGTACAATGCCTTTCAGCCGATGGGCATCGCTCTCTTTTCAAGCAGTGGCTAACTACTGGTCTTCGTTCGTTTTCTCATCTATTGACTAAAGGATGCACTACTTCTATAAGTCTGTCAAGCTGAATGGATAAATTACTTGAAAGTTTTGATAAATTAAGAAAGGGATGCGCTAAAACGCTAAAGAGGTCGCTTATTCAATTATTTAAACCACCAAATCGCAATGAAAAGGGGAAGCATAGCCAGTACAATGACAAAGAAACTCCAAATGACTTGTTTCCCCGAAGACATATTTTTGGGTTTAATGCTCATTTGTTCATACAGCTGGTTAATGGCCCGTTGCTCTTTCGCATAAAGCATTGCTTGAAATTCTTCGTAATCTTGTATATAGCTAGATGGGGCACGTGGACTGAAGCGTAAATTTCGAATGGAATCTGTAATCTCTTTGTCAGCCATCCAATACGTGATGACAGGTGCTAAGCCTGCGTTTTGTGTGGCCTTTACCTCAATGTCATGGGATTTCATTTTATAGTAAACCTGTCCATGCTCATCCTCATATTGCGTGACAATATCACTTACTGCCATTATCAATCACCTCTTATGGAAGTTATCTGGTTTATCATGAGTTTCTACTATTATAATGGATTAGGGAAGAAAAGTATCGCTTGAGCGAGCATAAATTGTGAAACCAAAATTTAAAAAAAGTTTTGGATAAAGTCATAAACTTACATCTAGTGAGAACAACGTCATGTAGTATAATGTATATAGTTTTTTAAAAGAAGTTGAAGGAAGGGAAAGTTTTGGACATCTCAACGTTATTTGCGTTTTTAGGGGCTGCGATGATTTTAACCATTATGCCAGGGCCCGATAATTTATTTGTGCTTGCCCAAAGTATTACACAAGATAAAAAAGCGGGTATTGCCACATCTCTTGGATTGTGTACAGGGCTACTTGTTCATATTAGTGCAGCAGTACTTGGTATTTCTGCGATAATTTATCAATCGACCATTATTTTTACCATCGTCAAATTTGCAGGAGCAGCGTATTTATTATATTTAGCTTGGCAATCATTTCGTGCTAAAGGAGACCCTTTTACGTTGCAACAGCAAAATACGCAAGCCTATATTAAATTATATAAAAAAGGAATATTAATGAATATTTTAAATCCAAAAGTATCGTTATTTTTCCTAGCGCTGTTACCACAGTTTGTTAATCCATCGCAAGGACATGTGGCGTTTCAAATGCTTATTTTGGGTATTGTATTTTTAATACAAGCGCTTGTATTATTTTCATTGTTTAGTATATTTGCAGGGAAAGTTAGACAAGTCATTATTGGTAAACCTGCGATTGCTAAACGACTAAATACAGTTCAAGGTATTCTATTCACATTTATCGGGATACAGATTGCCATCAGCAAACAGTAGGGAGGAATGGACATGGCTATTTTACATATTACCTTTAGCTTAGCAACGCAGGGTTCTATGAAACTTGCAATTCGTCAACATCGTTTGCAGCGAAATGAATCAGTTCTAAGTGTCCATGATGATCTCTCGATTGGACCTCTTCAAAACTTTGAAGAACGTAAAACTTGGTTAGCCACGCATATTTTAGATGATGATGACCAGCAATTGTATGATGAGATGTATGAAAACTGGAGGAAAAAAATCGCTAATTTACCTTGTGATGTGGATGTGTGGATTTGGTATAGTCACAACACACATGAACAGATAGGACTGCGCTATGTGATGAGTGAGTTAATTCATAAATGCAGTATGGTGTATGGTATTGATGCAACGGAGAATCTGAAGAGTATTCACCCCAATTTAGACATTCGCCATACAGGCGAGCTTTCCTCGGAAATGCTAATGAAGCTTCGCCCTAGTGCAAAACGATTCTCTGTGCAAGAATGTCAGCAACTCGCTAAGGAATGGGAAAACATCAAAGAACAGCCAAGTACATTACGGTTATGGAAAAGTGAACTATTGCATGTAGAGGAAGATGCAATGGATGCATACATTATCGCCAGTGCAAAAAATTTGCATTTACAGCAAAATGAAGAGTGGCTAATGCCTACGCATATTTTGGCACAGACATTTGAAACATTTGTCCATTATGTAGGAAATGATTTTGTAGAGTATCGCTTACTGACGCTCGTCGAACAGGGAGTATTTGCAATGAAAGGCGATACAAATGATATTTTTTCCTATCAGGTTAAATTACTTTAATACATTTAAGAGAATGAACAGTAAAAAATCAGGCGAGCAAAGCCTGATTTTTTATTGTGCCAAATGCTTGAAGCCGTTTGTATTAGTAGTGCTCAAAGTCAGTCGTTTCAACATAATGATTCAGCACAGTAACTTAACCTTTTTAATTTTGATAACACTTTTCATATTCATCTTTCATTAACAAACTTTGACAAGCCAAGCCATTTTCATGATAAATCTCTTTATCAATACTTAATACTATACTTCTATTTGAATTGGTATAATTAGGCTCTTTATTAACAATGGATAATTTTTCTTCGTCTAGCCATTCCATCGAGAATTGACTTTTTGCCTCTGCATAATAGACGATTTTGTTTGTGTGAGCATTATTATTTAAAATTTCTATCCATACATGAACACCACCACTTGGACCTGCACCACCATATGGTTCATAATAAGCGTGCGCTGTATATTCCCCTGTAGGAGATGACACAGATTCGGGCACCTTTTGCGTATCTTTTTTATCTAAAGTACTAAACGTAAAAAAATATTGGATATATATAAATATTCCCAAAAACAGTACTAAACCTGTCAATAGTGCTGTTAGTGTTTTTTTAGGGAAGTTTTTCTGTTTAAAAAAGAAAATCATTAATTTGATTACAAAAATGAACAATACGATCAAGGTAAATAAAAATACAAAGAAACCTAATGTATTAAGTAATAAATTCAAATTATTACCTCCCTAGTATGGTAAAACAGTGCCTTTTAGAAAATAAAGCGAGTAACAAGGACATCTAGATGATGTTGTTACTCGCTCTTTCTATTTATTGTCATAAAAATCAAAGACAAATTGTTTAAACTGACGTGCAGATGGCGATAAATAACGATTTTCTATCCAAGCCATGCCGATAATTCGTTCACATACCATATCCTCAACATGGATTTTAACGATTTTTTTGGGGTTTAAATCCTCATCATCGGGTAGTAAGGAAACGCCAAGCCCCGCACCAACAAATCCAGCGATTGTCGATACTTCATCACCTTCATAAGAAATTTTAGGCTTAATGCCCGCAGCATTTAATAAGCGATCAGCTGAGCGGCGTAATGCATAGCCTTTTTTCATTAAGACAAAACTTTCATGCTCCAATTCTTTCATTTTGATGCTTTTACGATGGGCTAATGGATGGTCAATTGGGACCATTATAAAGAGCTCATCTCGCCATAATTCCTTCCAACAAACTGGCGGCTCTGTATCGATCGCGGCTAGTAGGCACAAGTCTAACTCACCTGCCAGTAATTGTTTTAACTGTGAATGGGAGTAGTTTTGTGTGAAATGAAAACGGATATGGGGATGTTTTTGACGGAAGGCACGAATCAAGTCGGGTACAATACTCGTTCCAAGTGTATGTAAAAAACCGAGTGATACATCTCCAAGTTCTGGATTATTAAGCTCCTGTAATTCTAAAACAGCCTTTTCATATTCTTTACGCATGCGCTGGACACGATATAAAAATAGCTCTCCATATCGGTTTAGCATAATCGAGCGCCCTTGTCTGTCGAAAAGCGGTACACCTAATTCTTCCTCCAGCTTTGAAATTGAACGACTAAGTGCTGGCTGTGAAATCGCTAATGCTTCGGCAGCCCGTGTCATATGCTCTAACTTTGCAACGGTTACAAAATATTCTAATTGTTGCCACTCCATTTTTTTCACCTCTTTTCTTGTGATTTTTAAGTTATCTGCATTATAACGGGAAACAGACGGGAAGTATAGGTAACAAAAAATTTTTAAAAGGACGTTGCAATTATTTAGCAGAAAGGAAAAGTTAAGTAGCAGAAAGTGTGATAGTACAGCCGTTAAGTTGACATCATTCATGCACAATAAACATTGATTTGATAAAAACTATAAATTGTACATTATGAATAAAGGGTGATAAGATAGACACATAAAATACACAATTATTAATTTCCGTGAAGGGGATATCATAAAATGAAGTTAACAAAGCCACAACCTCTAACAATCGAGGGAGGCAAAAAAGCCGTACTATTACTGCATGGATTCACAGGTAGCACAAAAGATGTGAAAAAGCTAGGAGAATTTTTATCTCAACGAGGTTACACTGTGCATGCACCAATTTATAGTGGGCATGGCGTAGAACCAGAAGCATTATTAGAAACAAAACCAGAAGATTGGTGGAACGATGTAGTAGAAGGTTATAACTTCCTACAAAAGAAAGGCTATGAAGAAATCGCTGTTGTTGGGATTTCACTTGGAGGCGTCTTTTCGTTAAAGGTCGCAGAGACATTCCCAGTGAAAGCATGTGTAGCGATGTGTGCACCAATTACACGTGATAATTCAAAAGGCTTATTTACACGTTTGTACCACTATGCTCGTTTATATAAACACTTTGAAAATAAATCAAAAGATCAAATTATTTCAGAATTACATGAATTACGTATTTCACCGAAGGATTCATTGGACGGCGTAACACGTTTAACAACAGAAACGCGTGAAGAATTATCAACGATCAAAGCACCAACTCTTGTGTTACAAGGCTCACTAGATGATGACCTATATCAAGAAAGCGCACCTTTTATTTTAAATACTGTGGAAACAGATGACAAAGAAATCATTTGGTATGAAAACTCTGGCCACATTATTACATTGGACAAAGAACGCGATAAAGTGTATGAAGATGTTTATAAATTTTTAGATCATATTGAATGGTCAGTTGCAAACTAAGAAGGGGCTGTCAGTAGACAGCTCTTTTTTTGTTGAATCTCACTGGATAAACGAAAAAACTATTGTAATTATAATAAATGCTTGATAACATGATGAAATTGTAGTGAAAAATCATTCGATTAAAATAATTTGCTATAGTCTAAAACTTCTAAGGAGCACATCAATTATGCAACAAAAAATACCTTTTTCAACTTACGCAATCATTGGTACCATGTTATTTGGACTGTATTTTGGAGCAGGGAACCTAATTTTTCCTATTCAAATGGGTCAATTTGCTGGGACTAATTTTTGGTTTGGATTAATCGGATTTTTAGTGACTGCTATCGGCTTACCATTCCTCGGAATTTTGGCAATTGGCTTATCAGGTAGTAATGGTTTACGTGATCTAGCCAATCGTGTTCATCCTATATTTGGTATTATTTTTTCATTGGCACTGTACTTAACAATCGGACCATTCTTTGCCATCCCACGTACAGCAACTGTACCTTTTGTAGTAGGGTTTGAGCCATATATTCAAGCCCAGCATGCAACACTGCTACTTGCTGTATTTAGCTTTATATTTTTTGCCATTGTCTACTATTTTTCTTTAAATCCAGCGAAAATAATGGATTATATCGGTAAATATTTAACGCCTGCATTTTTAGTTGTTTTATTTATTTTAATTATTACAAGCATTACGAAGCCAATGGGCCATTTCCAGCAGCCAATTGGTGAATATATGGATGCCGCCTTTATGACAGGCTTTAAAGAAGGCTATAATACGATGGACGCCCTTGCCTCACTAGCCTTCGGGATTGTTGTCATTAATGCAATTAAAAGTGCAGGGATTACAGATCGTAAGGAAATTGCCAAGGCTACATGGACATCAGGTATTTTTGCGATGGCTTTAATGACGCTGATTTATGGTCTCATAACATATATGGGCGCTTCCAGTATTAATGCTGTCGGGACTTTTGATAATGGTGGTTTAATCTTTGCGGCAGTGGCCGATCATTATTTCGGCTCATTTGGAGCTATTTTATTGGCGGTCATCATCGTGCTCGCTTGCTTAAAAACAAGTATCGGCTTAATTACATCTTGTAGTGAGTTTTTCCATGAGGTATTTCCAAAAATTAGTTACAAATGGTTTGTGTTTCTGTTGTGTGCTGTATCCTTTACGATTGCGAATTTTGGTTTAAACAATATTATCAAATATGCTATTCCAGTTTTAATGTTCTTATATCCATTAGCAATCGTCCTAATCTTGCTCGCTCTAAGCTCATCCTTCTTTAAGAATAAGCAAACAGTGTATGCCATAGCGATGATTTTTACATTTTTCATTAGCCTGATTGATGGCTATAAAGCTCTGGTAGAAAGTGTGCCAGATGCGAAGTTAGGTGTATTGGATGCAGTAGAGAAATACTATTCTGCGATGCTACCTTTTTATGATATTGGCTTAGGATGGATACTGCCAGCGTTAATAGGGGCAGTAATTGGAAGCATGATTCCGTCTCGAAAAGTTATATAATGAAAGAAACACGCACAGAAAATGTCTCTGTGCGTGTTTCTTTATGGATTAGTAAGCTGTCCAGCCACCATCAACAGCAATAACTTGTCCATTCACAAAGCTAGCCTCATCTGAGCCTAGGAAGATCGCTAATTGAGCGATTTCTGCTGGCTGACCAGCCCGCGGATTGATGGAAAGTCCTAGTGCTTGTCGTGCAGCACCTGTTTGGCTCATATTTGTCATAGAAGAGGCGATATTGGTCATCACTGCTCCTGGTGCAATACCATTACAGCGAATATTTTTATCAGCATACATAAAGGCTGTATTTTTTGTTAAACCAACTACCGCATGTTTTGAAGCTGTATAAGCAGCCCCAGCCCGTGCACCATATAAGCCACCTGCAGAAATATTATTGACAAAGACACCGTGACCTTGTGCAAGGAAAATTTCGGTAGCCATACGCATAGAGCGCATAACAGCTGTTGTATTCACTGCAAATACTTTTTCCCATCGTTCATCAGAAATTTCTCCAACTGGCTCCATACCATCCATAATACCTGCATTGTTGACTAATATATCTAATTGACCATAGTTCGTTTTTGTTTCATCAAATAAGCGTTGTAAGTCTTCTGTTGATGCGACATTGGTTTGAATGGCAAATGCTGTTCCTCCAGCAGCTTGAATACCTTCCACAACCGCTTGGGCACCCTCTAAATTTAAGTCTGAAACGGCAACCTTAGCGCCTTCTTTTGCATATCCTTCTGCAATGGCTTTCCCCATACCTGAAGCTGCACCTGTCACAATGGCTACTTTACCTTCTAATCTCAACTCAAAGACCTCCTCATAGTAATTTCTTTACTTATTCAACATCTGTTCATTAAAATCATATAATAAAGATGAAAGCGATTTCAATATGCAAAAAAACGGGATGTGTTGAGTAATCAACACATTTGGACAATCTGTTTATTAAGGAGTTGAAAAAATTGCGTACTACGGATTTACGGATTATTAAAACGAAGCAAGCTCTCCACGATGCTTTATTGACATTGCTTAGCCAAAAACCATTGGAGCAAATCTCCATTGCTGAAATTTGTAGAGAAGCAAAGGTCAATAGAGGAACCTTCTATTTACACTACGAGCAAAAAGAGGGGCTCTTTGAAGAATATTTTCAGGAGATAATGGAGGATTTATATCAATCCTATGAAGAACCCTATCGTGCCGTCACGACATTGGACACAAATCAATTAGATCCCAATACTATCCGTATTTTTCATCATATTGAACGCTTTAAAATGTTTTACCGTATCGTCTTTTCTAAAAATGTCCCGCTGACCTACTATTACATGCTATTTGATGGGATTTATTCCCTGCTAAAACGCGATATTACCACACAGCACATACATCAAATGGAGGATCATATCTCGATCGACTATTATAGTGCCTATCAAGCAAACGCCATCATCGGACTCATCATCCAATGGTATCGCGGCGATTTCAGCGATAGCGTGACCATGTTAAATCAACAGCTAGCAGCTATTTTAAAGAATGTGAGGAGTGAGGGATAGAACGCTTGAATTGAAGGATAGAAGAGAAAAAGTGGCGGATAGAACGCTCAATTTGAAGGATAGAGAGAAGTGACGGATAGGACGCCCGAATTGAAGGATAGAAGAGAAAAAGTAGCGGATAGAACGCTCAATTTGAAGGATAGAGTAAGAAGCAGTGGATAGGACGCCCGATTTGAAGAATAGTATAGGAAAAGTAGCGGATAGCCAGCTCAAAGTGAAGGATAGAAGAGAAAGAGTAGCGGATAACCACTCAAAGAGAAGGTCTACATCAACTTGTAGACCTTCTCTTTTCTATTAAATCATCGGACTGGAGCTGGCTTAAATGTGACGATCAACGTAGCAATGGCTAGTGTCACGAAGATGATGATGGCCAATGAGCTACTGTTTTGCAGGAGATTATCAGAACTACCACCAAAGATGATTGTGTAGTAGCCATCTGCTCCATACGAGGCAGGTAGCATGGCAGCGACCTGTTTGTATCCTTCAGATAGCATGGTTTTTGGAACAAGTACACCTGATGTTACTAATTGGAGTGAGAGAGCACAAATATTAAATATCATCCCCATATTCCCAAAGGCAATCACAAATACTTGGGCCAAGCTAAGGAAAGCAAGATACATTACAGATTGGAAGAGATAAATCGACAACAGGCTTTCTTGACTATCGATATTAAAAAGGTGCATCAAACCAATTGTTATGAATGGCAATGTAAAGGCTACGCCCACATTGAGTAGCTGTCGTGCGAGAAACAATTGCCATTTTGATAGGCTGTCTTGAACGAGCTGTGCTGCTTGCTGGTGTTGCATAATCATAACCATCGCTCCCACAAACGAGGAGATGATGACCATAAGTGGGACAAAGTTTGCAGCAAATCCCTTTACATCATTGGTTTTTACAATCGTACCATCGACGGCATGGTCTTTGACATTCATTACAGTCGTTTTGACAGAAGTGGTAATTTGTTGGGCAGTGTGTTGCTCGAAGGGAAGCTGAGCAAATTGTTGAGCAAAGACTGCAACCGCTTGATTTTGTTGCATTGGATAGAGGGCTTGATTGATTTCTTCTGTTAATTGCTTTGCTACACCCTCCATCATATTTTTCGCTACACTTGCATTGGCTTGATTAATCGCATAAATAATTTCAGCCTCTTTCCCTGCTTGAATTTTATTTGTAAAATCGGATGGAATTTGCATAATCATATTAATTTGTCGTTCGTTTAATGCGCGCTCAGCTTCCTTCATCGAAGAATAGTCCTCCATTGCAAAGGGGATGGAGCCTTTGATGTTCTGTGCTACCTGTTGACCCATTACAGAATCTTCCACAACAATACCAATGCTTAACTGTTCCGCTCTTTCATTGACACCATCATAGGCAGTCATCCAAATTGTAAAGAATATTAATTGGAAGGCAATGGTTGCAACAATGCCGATATAGGTTTCACGAACTCGCAATAGTGCTTGTAAACCTGTCATTTTTTATTCCCCCTAAAATTAAGTAAGTACTTACTTGCATTGATTAGAAAAATTTTTTCTAGGAAACGAGTCCCCTAGAAAAAATAGCAACACTAGTTTGTAAAAGTTCTTCAGTTGGTAAGTCAGACACGATAGTTCCAAGGCGAGCACGTGACATAAAATGACCAAAATTCAAAGCTATAAGCGATAACGCTGCTGCTTCAAAATCAACTTCTCTTATTTTTCCTTGTTGATGCATCTCTTGAAAATAGAGAATGAGCTCCTTTTTTATGAGGAGCGGGAGATTGGCGATTTCCTCACTAATTTCAGGAAATTGAATAGATTCCTTAAAGCCGATCATGACAAAATCTTTAATCGACATTAAAAAATGAAAATGCTTCAGTGAGAAATTCAATAAATCCTTTTCTAATTCCCACGTTACATTTTGATTGATCTCCTGCTGTAGAAGAGGATAATAAGAAAATTGCTCAATAATGGCTTTTAATAAACCACGTTTGTTGCCAAAGTGACGAAAAAGAGTGACCTCATTGACACCTGCTAATTCTGCAATGGTTTTGGTAGTTGCAGCTGTATAGCCTTTTTCACTAATCAATTGTAGAGCAGCTTCGATAATTCGTTGCGCAGTTCCTTTCGTTGTCAAGAACATACTTCCTTCCATGCAAGTAATTACTTACATCCTAGCATAGTGTACGAGGATCTGCAACACTGTGAATGAGCGTTGACAATTATATCGACTGCTGATATATTTTGAATATATCGACTGGCGATATATTGATAGACGATATAAAGGAGGATTTGTATGACACAGGAGCATCCGCCATTAACAGAGGGCGTTTATTATATTTTATTAGCATTATATGAGGCGAGGCATGGCTATGGCATTATGCAATTGGTGGAAGAAATGAGCAATGGAAGAGTGCGCTTAGGGGCCGGAACCATATATGGTGCGATTAAAACATTGTTGGAACGAGGATGGATAGAGGCACTTGATGGAGATGGCAGAAAGAAAGAATATATTATTACTGAAACTGGAAAAACAGTGGTGGAATATGAAATTTTACGATTAAGGGAACTTTTTGACAATGGTATCCGTATAACGAGAGGAGTTGAATAATATGCATAAATATCGATTGATGATTAATCCCTATGCAATAGAGAAGTGGGTCAATGACATGGCTAGTCAGGGCTGGCACTTAAAAAAATTTACATGGATTCGTTTTACGTTTGAGCGTGGAGAACCAAATAGCTATATTTATCGCCATGATGAATTAGAGCGATTCGGTACGCACTATGAAGAGGGATTTCTCGAATTTCTCAAATCCTCTGACATTGAACAAGTAGACCGCTCTGGAAATTTTGTATTTTTTAGAAAAGCAGCACAGGAAGGTCCATTTGAGCTGTATACAGATAAAAAAACGAAAATTGGTAACCTGTCAAAAAAGATGAGGATCCTGCTTTCTCTTATTCTACTTAATTTGTTCATTGGACTGATCGGTTTAATTGGCGATTTTTCGGAGCAAACAACAGACTGGGTTGGTTTTGCGTTAAATACGCTGAATCTTGTGGTTGTTGTATTATTTGCCCTCCCATTCTATAAGCTTATGCGTATACGTAATCGATTAAAGAGAGAATTAAATGTATTTTCGGATTAACGAAGCGTCTATTATTTTCCGGGAAATCAGAAAATAATGAAAAAGGAAGCATGATTTTATAGTAGGAGTGATGCAAAATGAAAAAAAGAATGTATCGTTTTTTTATTGATTACGAAAAGGAAGAGCGATGGGTCAATGACATGGCAGATCGGGGGTGGAATCTTAAAAAGACGGTAGTAGGCTACTTTGTTTTTGAAAAAGGGACACCAGGTCAATATATTTATCGAAATGAATTTATCAATAGAAAGTCGAAGGATTATTTTGAGTTTCTAGAAGAAATGCATATCGAGTGTGTGTCTAAGTTTGGTGGGTGGGCCTATTATCGAAAACCAAAATCGGAGGGCCCTTTTGAGATATTTTCAGATGCTTCCTCGAAAATAAACTATATTAAATCCATGAATCGCATTTTTATATTCGTGCTACTGTTAAATTTAATCATTGGTATTTATAATCTATCGCTAGGTTTACGGGAATTTGTTGTAGGATCTATGAATACAAGTGTGGGGTGCATGAATTTGATTGTCGCCTTACTGCTATTCATTCCTATAGTAAAAAATGAAAATCGTAAAAAGGGCTTGAAACAAGACTTACATATATTTGAAGGATAAGGAGGAAGACAACATGACATTACAGTTACAGCATGTCACAAAGAAGTACAAGGATTTTACAGCTGTAGATGATTTAAATTTTACCATTGAAAAAGGGGAAATTTTCGGTCTAATTGGTCAAAATGGTGCAGGAAAAACAACGACATTCCGAATGATTTTAGATTTACAGGAGACGACAGCGGGGACGATTACTTGGGATGGGCAGCCAGTTAATGCCATTAACCGAGATGTCCTTGGTTATTTACCAGAGGAGCGTGGTATTTTCCCAACAATGAAGGTAGAGGAGCAGCTTTACTTTTTTGGTGAGCTACGTGGCATGAAACGAGCAGAGCTGAAAAAGGAAATAGATTTTTGGATTCAACGTTTTGAACTGGAGGAAAAACGCAAGGATAAGGCAGAAACACTGTCAAAGGGGAATCAGCAAAAGGTACAGCTAATTGCAAGCTTTATCCATAAACCTGCGTTTTTAATTTTAGATGAGCCGTTCAGTGGGCTAGATCCCGTCAATAAAGATTTACTAAAGGATGCTATTTTACTATTGAAAGAGCAAGGCACGACGATTTTGTTCTCCAGTCACCAAATGGACAATGTCGAGGAGCTTTGTGATCATTTGTGTTTATTAAAACGAGGTGTTTCTTTATTTTCTGGAAGCTTACTAGATTTAAAGAAACAATATGGTAAAACAAAGCTTGCTGTCCGTACGGATTGGTCAACAACACAATTATTGGCACTTGATGGTGTCAAGGATGTGCGTGTAGAGAAGGAGCAAACAGTGCTTACATTAGTGGACGAAAGCTTTGCTCAAGGTATCTTTGAGCAGCTATCCAATGGGAAGTATATTGAAAAATTCAGCTTAGATTATTTATCGTTAGATGAAATCTTTAAAGATAAGGTAGGTGGCCATGTTGTCGAAGTTTAGTTTATTAATGAAGCAATTATATAAAGCTAAAATTAAATCAAAATCCTTTATCTTAATGACTTGTTTATATGTAATTGTCATGTCAGTGGCTGTCTTCTGGTCAGAAATTAAGGAATTATTCACAGGTGATGATGAAGCACAGCAAATCGCGATTATTAATAAAACCTCTGCTGATCTAAGTGGTATTTTTGTCTCGAATGGAGATATGAATTTTATTCAAGATGAGCAAGATGTATCGACCCTTGAAAAAAGAGTAAAGGATGGCAAGCTGGATGCGATTGTGACGATTAACGACCAAAATGGTCAATTACATGCGGAAATTGCTACGTTTACACCACTGAAATTAAACGATCAATCTACATTATCATCCTTATTACAATATGCAGGACAACACTATGCCGTACAACAATTATCGCTTTCACCTGAGCAAGCGGCACAAATCATGGCAGCTCAAACAACAATTTCCACGAAAAACTTAAATGAGGCATCAACAGGTGGAAAAAGTGAAGAAGAAAAGCAATCAGGGCTAGTAGTTTCCTATGCGGTAGGAATTTTAATCTATTTCTTCATTTCTACATTTCTATCGATGATTACGACTGAAATAGCCTCTGAAAAAGGCTCACGCGCAATGGAAATGCTGTTAGTTAGTGTCAAACCTGGGACACATTTTAAAGCAAAAATCGCTGGAGTTTTATTGCTCGCTTTAACACAGATGGGTATTATTGCGATCGTGTTCCTTATCTATGCGAAGTTTATCAAAGGTGGAATGGTTTGGGATGCAGCTGCTAGCATTGTCAAGGAATTGTCCGTTGGCTATGTCATCTATGCTATCGTATTCCTACTGTTAACAGTTATCCTTTATCTTATTATCGGTGCATTATTTGGCTCTTTAGTATCGAAAGTAGAAGAGGCGGGTCAAGTATTAATGCCTGCGATGATTATTACCATTATTGGCTTCTATGTTATGCTGACAGGCATGGGGAATCCAGATACAATTATCATTAAAATATTCTCTTATATCCCACTAACTTCTGGAATGATCATGCCAATGCGTATTGGCGCTACAGATATCGGTGGCATTGTACCATTACTTTCTTTAGGAATTTTAGTCGTAACGATTGTTGTCGTATACCTATTCAGTTTATCGTTCTATAAACGTAGTGTATTGACATATAGCTCTGGCGGCGTCATTCAAAAAATTAAAACGGTATTAAAGGTAACAACATAACATAATGGCAGCTACATGGATAATGTAGCTGCTTTTTTGGTGTCATGGTGCCATTGTTAGCAAACAATGTAAAGGAATTTACGGAATCAGTCGAATTTTGGCTAGAAAGAAGCTATAATTTATAAAAGGGGATGGGATTATGTTAGCTAAATCAGAGGTGGAGGCAATTCTTGACCGATCATCAAATCAGCGTTTAGCAACAATCGAAGAAAAAGCGCAGCTCTTTCAAAAGCTTCAACAGCTGTGCGCTACTAGTAAAGAAATAGCAGAAATTCTTCACTATTGCACTGAAGTGGAAATTTTTGTTGATAATGCTCACCCTAATCAATATAGTTTGCAATATAAGGTACACCAGAATGGCTATTGTATAGCAGATTCGTATTTTTTCATCCTATAGAAAATGAAACTTTTTTACATGGTAATCGTAAGTAATTAGTAGAGATAAATTGCAGGGGGTAAACATATGTCTGAATTCAACAATGATCTTTTAAAATCCAAGGACCCATTCGCTTCAGAAAATCCTTTATTACAGCCAAATCCACTTTTACAGCAAACGGCTGAGCAAAAGCCAGTACTTGTATCTGAGCAGGAACTATCACAAATCGCTCAAAACCAGCTAATGTTAAAGCAGGATCCAGAGGTTCATACACTTGCACAAAAAATTGATGTCAAAGATCAAATTGCCATGCTAGAGCTCGGTAAAGAAACGGCAAGTGGCATTTCAACCTTTTCTGATAAAATGCTCGCAACGATGAAAGCTAGTAAGCTGGAAGAATCGAGTGTGCTTTTAAATAACCTGAATAAAATTATGGATAAATTTGATCCACAGGATTTTGCGGAAGAGAAAAAGGGCGGTTTCATCTCCAAGCTCTTTAACAAAGGAAAAGAGCAATTGGAAAGATTCTTATCTAAGTATGACAGCATGAATAAAGAAGTGGATGTCATTTACCGTGAAATCCAAAAATATGAAGGGGAAATGAAGCGTAATACCATTGACCTTGAAAATTTGTATGATCAGAACTTAAACTACTTCCAATCATTAAGTAAATTTGTTGCAGCTATTGAAGTGAAAACAGAAGAGGTTCGTGCGTCTTTACCAGCACTTGAACAAAAGGCTCAAAGTGGTGATCAATTGGCAGCTATGGAATATGAAACAATGCTACGCGCTGTGGAATTATTAGAGCAACGTCGCTATGATTTAGAAATGGCACAACAAGTATCATTCCAATCAGCACCACAAATTCGCTTAATGCAGCAAGGGAACAATCATCTAATTGCCAAGATTAATTCTGCCTTTGTCACAACGATTCCGATCTTTAAGCAGGGGCTTATTCACGCAGTGACATTAAAGCGTCAAAAGTTGATTTCTGATTCTATGGTGGAACTAGATCGCCGTACGAATGAAATGCTTGTGCGTAATGCAGAAAATATTAGTAAGAACAGTGTGAATATTGCTCGTCAAGCTGGTAGCCCAAGCATTAAAATCGAAACCATTGAAACAACATGGCAAACAATTATGGCTGGTATTCAAGAAACAAAGCAAATTCAAGCAGAAACAGCAAGAAACCGTGAAGAAGGTCGTAAACGTATTGAGCGTTTGCAATTGGAGTATGAGAAACTGAAAAAAATGTAAGGCTAAAGCTTCTTGCAGCTATTGTTGCAAGAGGCTTTTTTTATGGAAAGGGTAGGCAGATAGAGGCTCCTTCCACACAAGGGAAATGATCTTTGACAAAAAGCAAAATAGTGATTATGATAATGTTAAATGAGAATGATTATCAAATAGAAAAGGAAGCGGAAAGATGCTACACAAAGGTATTCGATTACATGTAATTATTCGTGGAGGAGTGAAAAAATAAATGGCAAATAAAATAAATCCCTCTACATTGTCGTATGAGCCGTTTAAAGATGGAACGCTTGCTCTATACACGACAGATAGCTTAATGATTGTACCGCAAAGTCGCTATCTAGAGCTTTTGCATATGGAAGAGTTATATAATGCTATGTATAAGGATTTAGATAACAAGCAAAATGGTTTAGAACGAGAACGAAAAATGCTAAAAAAACAAAATGCACAGCTAACAGAGGATCTACAAAAGTTAAAGCAGCAAAACACGGTCTTGCAGAAAAAGGTCACTGAATATAATTGTGTGGTGGAGGAGATGAAGGTGCTCCGTCAACAAAATACAGACCTTCTCATTGAACTAAGTAAATATACAGCGATGTCAAGAGAGTCATTGACGGGGCCCTTGAAGTCGATGATTCGAGATATGCGTGAGCAAGGGGTTGGAATTAAAGAAATCCATATTCGCATCAAGCGCCAAATCAATCCAGAGATTAGCTATAGTACTGTACGCAAGTATATTTCTGAGCTAGAGTCGGAACAAAAAGGTTAACAGCTTTTAAAAGGAACTAGAAATTTGGCATTTACAGCAGCTACTCAAAGTCCTATAATGAGTCTATTCTTTAACTAGTTTAAGATTATAGGAAATCGTTAACCGATTTCAGTAAGAGTAGGAGCGTTAATATCATGTCAAATGAGAAAAAAGGAGTTTTGGCAGCCTTTTTTGCCTATGCCTTTTGGGGAGCATTCCCTCTATATTGGAAATTACTTGAGCATGTACCAAGTATGGAGATTTTATTATCCCGTGTCATTTGGTCCTTTGTCTTTACGGTGCTGGCAGTACTCGTATTTCGAATGCGTCAGGATCTCGTAGCAGATTTAAAATATTTATGGTCACATCAAAAGCATTTCTGGCAGCTTGCGGGTGCATCCTTTGTCATTTCAATGAACTGGTATTTATATATTTGGGCAGTGACGCATAATCATCTCATTGAAACGAGCTTAGGTTATTATATTAATCCGCTATTGTCTGTAATTTTCGGGGTGATTTTCTTTAAAGAATCGCTGAGTCGTGCACAATGGGTAGCAACAGGAATTGCTTTTATTGCGGTGATTATTTTGACGATCAATTACGGCTCAGTACCTTGGGTAGCTTTATTGATTGCGCTATCTTTTGCTATTTATGGTGTGCTGAAAAAGAAAATTACACTGGATGCTACAAGAGGCCTAGCCATTGAAACGTTATTGATTTTACCCTTTGCATTAGGCTATTATGTCTATCTTTTTGCTACACATCAAGCCTCGTTTTTACATGTCGATGTTAAAACAGATATTTTGATGATCTTTAGTGGTTTAGTAACAGCCGTCCCGCTTATTTTATTTGCGAAGGGGGCACAAAATATTCCTTTATATTTACTAGGGTTTATCCAATATGTATCGCCAACGATTGTCTTGATTTTAGGCATCGTGCTGTACAAAGAGCCATTTAGTCAGGTTGAGCTCCTTGCATTCAGCATTATTTGGGCTGCTTTACTTTTATTTTCTGGTTCGAAAATTATAGAAACAAGAAAAGCCCATCATAAATCAGTTTCGTAAAAGACTTGTAGATTTTTCTACAGGTCTTTTTTTGTAACTTTTACCACTTCGCTTTGTAATGCACAAAACTTTTTTATTCCTTATCGGATTGGGCTGCTAGATTGTCTGCTATTTTGTTTAATCGTATCCGAAAGATCGATAAAATTCCTCCACTAACATGGTGAAAAATATAGGTAGCTTATTGAGATGAAGTGACTGTTTGAGCACTATTAAAATCGCTAGAGCGAATGGCAGAACGATTACGATGGCTGCGGGATTTTTCAGCTCATGCTTTTGCCTTCTAAAAAATAACCAACAAATAATGGTAGCCATTAAGAGTGCACTGAGTAGGATGAGGCTAACAATGAATAACTCATTCTCGGCAGCTTTATATTGCGCTAAATGCAAGACTGCATAATGAAAGCCCATTGCATTTCTTTCACCAATCACAGTGGCAGAGGCTGTAGGGATTATAAAAATAAATAAGAAAATGAAGGTAAACAGGCAATGGGGAGTCTTTTGTTGTATTTGGGTACTCCCTCCAAATAGAGTCTTTTTGATAGATTCGACAATATAGGAGAAAACCTTTTGAAGGTAGGTACCTTTACTTTCCTGTTAGCATATAGTAAAATGTCAATAATTAGATAACAATGATCAATTAATGAGAGGTGCTTTTTGTGAGTGCGGTAGGTTCTAACTAGGTAAAAATTGAATGAAATAGTGGCGATGACGACAGCAGGGGATACATGTTATAAACACCCCTTATTTTGTCATGGATCTATTTCAACAACCTATGTAGATACCTACAATACTTTATTAAGCGTGGCAGATAGGATAGATACTTCAATTAGCTGAAGTGTTATTTGTGATGCCAGGAAAACGCGCCTTTTAAAGATAGTGCTGTGGGGATTCCTCACAGCTTTTTTATTTTGTTTAAACCATCATTGCTATCTATTATTGGGTAGGTATCTTCATGTATGATAAAACATTACAATGAGGAGCAAAAAGAAATGAATAATACTACACTTGAAAAATTACAATATCATGAATTAAAGGACATCGTTAAATCCTATTGTGTCAGCGGGTTAGGCAAACAGCTTTTAGATAAATTAATGCCAAGCTCAAACTTAGCAGTGGTAAAAAATCGGTTGAATGAAACAACAGAAGCTCGTGCAATATTGGATGCAGAGGGGCATGTTCCGTTTTTAGGGGTATCGAATATTGAGCATATTATGACAAAGCTTGAAAAGGGAATGCTTCTAGATCCCAGTGAGCTAGTGAGTATCTCTGATTTTTTAAGAGGCTGCCGCAACATCAAAAAATTTATGTTAGATAAGGCATTTTTTGCGCCTGTTCTTTCCTCTTACGCTCATTCTATGGCTGAATTTAAAAGCGTGGAGGAAGAAATTAATTTTGCGATCAAAGCCAATCGTGTAGATTCGGCTGCTAGTCGTGAATTAAAACGCATCCGACATCATATGGAAACGACAGAGGAAAAAATTAAAGAACGTTTAACGAAATTTTTAAATAACAGTGCCAATAAACCGTATATTCAGGAATTTTTTATTAGTCAAAAGGATGATCGCTATACGATTCCGATTAAGGCGACCTATAAAAATCATGTACAGGGTACGGTCGTTGAAATTTCCTCAAAAGGGGCAACCGTTTTTATGGAGCCAAGTGTTGTCGCTAAATTAAATGTAGAATTAGCTACCTTAAAGGCAGAGGAAGCCGTGGAGGAATACCAGATTTTAGCGTCTTTATCAGGGCTATTGATGGAACATCTTCATGCCATCACCATTAACATGGAGTTGATTAGTCAATACGATATGGTTTTTGCCAAAGCGAAGTTCAGTAGACAAATTGGTGGTAGGGAGCCACGTATAAATGATTACGGTTATATTCAACTAATCAATGGTAAGCATCCATTACTACCAGGAAATGCGGTACCTCTTCAATTTTCCATCGCGAAAGACTACCGTAGCTTAATTATTACAGGTCCAAACGCTGGTGGGAAAACAGTTGTGTTGAAAACCATTGGCCTTTTAACATTAGCTACGATGTCGGGCTTCCATATTGTAGCGGACGAAGGAACGGAAATGGCTGTATTTGATCATATCTTTGTTGATATTGGCGATAATCAAAGTATAGAGAATGCACTTAGTACGTTTTCTTCTCATATGAAAAATCTTTCCGATATTATGAGAGCTGCTAATAATCATACACTCTTACTGTTTGATGAAATTGGCAGTGGAACAGAGCCAAATGAAGGAGCTGCACTAGCCATTGCGATATTAGAAGAATTTTATCAAATGGGCTGTATAACTGTGGCAACTACACATTATGGTGAAATTAAACGATTTTCTGAAATGCATCCTGATTTTATGAATGCGGCAATGCGCTTCCATGCTGATACATTAGAGCCTTTGTACCAATTACTCATCGGCACCTCTGGAGAAAGCAATGCCTTATGGATTTCTAAAAAAATGAATGTCCGCGAAGGTGTTTTACAAAGAGCAAAGGATTATATAAATAATAAACAATATCAACTGACGATCGTTCAGGACAGTAAAATTCGAAAGCCTAAAGAAGAGAAAAAAAGCTTGGCAGCGGCTTATACATTTGCAAAGGGGGATCGTGTGAAATTATTGGACTATGATGATGTGGGATTGGTATATGAAGAAATGAATCCGTACAATAATGTCAGCGTATTCTATCAGGGGCAAATACTAGAGGTGAATGTAAAGCGGCTTGCCCTTGAATTACCTGCAACAGAGTTATACCCTGAAGGCTATGATTTAGAGACATTATTTGTAGACTATCAGGATCGGAAGCTTCAGCACGATATCGAACGTGGGTCGAAAAAAGCGTTACGCAAGATCCATAAACAAATAAAGAGTGATCGTCAGCAATAAAAACAAGGGATTGCACAGCCTCGTGCAATCCCTTTATTGTATATTTTGAAAACCCCTTGCTATG